>JBCCYR010000315.1:0-4002 GCA_039189355.1 Pseudomonadota bacterium | reverse complement strand
GAGATGGTGATGCCTGGCGACAATGTCGAGATGGAAGTCGAACTGATCGTGCCGATCGCGATGGAAGAGCGCCTGCGCTTTGCGATCCGCGAAGGCGGCCGTACCGTCGGCGCCGGTATCGTATCAAGCATAATCGAGTAACAAGTGACCAAGGGGTGAGCACATGAGTGTTCACCCCGGTTTTTTAGGGAAACTGACACATGAACGGACAAAATATCCGTATTCGCCTAAAGGCGTTTGACCATCGTATACTGGATACATCGACCAAGGAGATCGTCTCCACGGCGAAACGTACAGGTGCGCAGGTCAAGGGACCGGTACCGCTTCCGACTCGTATCGAAAGATATACCGTGAACCGTTCGCCACATGTGAACAAGAAAAGCCGCGAGCAGTTTGAAATGCGTACGCACAAACGGCTCTTGGATATCGTTGATCCAACACCACAGACAGTGGATGCGCTCATGAAGCTCGATCTTTCTGCCGGTGTGGATGTTGAGATCAAGCTGTAGAAATTTAAACCGGGAACTCTGGGCTAGGCCTACTTCCCAAAAGGAAACAGAACAATGCGTTCAGGTTTGATTGCACAGAAGCTGGGAATGACCCGCATCTATAACGATGCCGGGGAACAGGTCCCTGTGACTGTCCTGAAGGTTGATAACCTGCAGGTCGTCGCCCAGCGTACTGAAGAAAAGAACGGATACTCTGCTGTCCAGCTTGGTGCTGGTCTGGCGAAGGTGAAAAACACAACAAAGCCGATGCGTGGCCATTTTGCGATAGCGAAAGTAGAGCCAAAGCGTAAACTGGCGGAGTTCCGTGTATCACCGGAAAACATGCTTGATGTTGGTGTCGAGCTTTCTGCCGAACATTTTGTTCAGGGCCAGAAGGTGGATGTAACCGGAACTTCGATCGGTAAAGGTTTTGCCGGTGCCATGAAACGTCACAATTTTGGCGGTCTTCGTGCTTCACACGGTGTTTCCATCTCTCACCGTTCGCATGGTTCTACTGGCCAGTGTCAGGATCCGGGCAAGGTTTTCAAGGGCAAGAAAATGGCGGGTCACATGGGTTCAACCCGCGTTACCACTCAAAATCTCGAAGTTGTTCGTACAGATGCCGAGCGCGGCCTGTTGTTGATCAAGGGTGCTGTCCCGGGGTCAAAAGGTTCCTGGATTATGGTCAAGGACTCCGTGAAAAAAGCGGCTCCGGACAATATTCCGCTACCTGCAGCCATCAAGGCTGGTTCTGCAGCTGCTAATGCTCCGGCTGAGGAAGCTCCGGCAGAAACCGCTAGCGAGGGAGCAGAATAATGGACATCAAGGTAACAACCCTCGACGGCAAGTCATCTGGCAAAGTATCTGTTTCCGAAGCAGTTTTCGGTCTTGAGCCACGCCAGGACATCCTTCACCGCATGATCCGCTACCAGTTGGCAAAGCGCCGTGCTGGCACACATGATGTGAAAAACCGCTCTGAAATCACTGCGACTACAAAGAAAATGTACAAGCAGAAGGGGACCGGTAGTGCACGTCATTCAACCAAAAAAGCGCCCCAGTTCAGAGGCGGCGGCCGTGCATTTGGCCCAACACCACGCGATCACTCACATGATCTGCCGAAAAAGGTTCGGGCACTTGCATTGAAGCATGCACTGTCTGCAAAACAGGCATCCGAACAGATCGTTGTTGTTGATGACCTTGCAGTCAAGGACACCAAAACAAGCGCACTGCGCGGCCAGCTTTCAAAGCTTGGTCTTGAAAACGCACTGTTTATCGGTGGTGCCGAGCTGGACAAAAACTTTGCGCTTGCAGCCCGCAATGTCCCACATGTGGATGTTCTGCCGGTTCAGGGCATCAATGTTTACGACATATTGCGCCGTGAAAAACTGGTGCTGTCAAAATCTGCAGTAGAAGCACTTGAGGAGCGGTTCAAATGACGGACATTCGCCATTATGATGTGATCGTTTCCCCGGTCATTACAGAAAAATCAACCATGGCCTCTGAATCCAATCAGGTCATGTTCAATGTCGCCGGCAATGCGACCAAGCCAGAAATCAAGGGTGCTGTTGAGGCGCTTTTCAACGTGAAGGTGAAAGCGGTCAATACTCTGGTTCGCAAAGGCAAGGTCAAGCGGTTCCGCGGCATCAAAGGCAAACAGAACGACGTGAAAAAAGCAATTGTGACACTCGTGGATGGCGAAGCCATCGATGTGACCACAGGGCTTTAAGGATACAGGACCATGGCACTTAAAAAGTTTAATCCACGGACACCGGGCCAGCGTCAGCTGGTAATCGTTGACCGTTCTGGTCTCTGGAAAGGCAAGCCTGTCAAATCCCTGACAGAAGGCCTTGCAAAATCCGGTGGCCGCAACAACACAGGTCGCATGACTGCACGTCATATCGGCGGTGGCCACAAGCGTACGTATCGCAAGATCGACTTCAAGCGCACGAAGCGTGACATTGAAGCGACAGTTGAGCGTATCGAATACGATCCGAACCGGACTGCATTCATCGCTCTCATCAAGTATTCAGATGGCGAACTGTCCTACATCATTGCGCCACAGCGTCTTGGTATAGGTGATGTTGTCATTTCAGCGGAAAATGCGGACATCAAGCCAGGCAATGCGATGCCGATGCGGTCAATCCCTGTTGGTACGATCATCCACAATGTTGAGATGAAGCCGGGCAAGGGTGCGCAGATTGCACGTTCAGCAGGCTCTTATGTGCAACTCGTTGGCCGTGACGGTCCTTACGCAATTCTTCGCCTTAATTCAGGTGAACAGCGTCTGGTTCATGGCGACTGCATGGCAACCATCGGTGCGGTCTCCAATCCGGACAATTCAAACACCAACAAGGGTAAGGCCGGACGTAGCCGCTGGCTTGGTCGCCGCCCACATGTTCGCGGTGTTGCAATGAACCCGGTCGATCACCCGCACGGTGGTGGTGAAGGCCGTACATCCGGTGGCCGTCATCCGGTTACCCCTTGGGGCAAGCCGACAAAAGGCAAGCGCACCCGTGCGAAAGCCAAGGCATCAGACAAACTCATCATGCGCTCACGTCATCAGCGCAAGAAACGATAGGGAAAGAAAAACGTGGCTCGTTCAGTTTGGAAAGGACCTTTTGTTGATGGCTATCTCTTGAAGAAAGCCGACAAGGTTCGTGAAAGTGGAAGAAGCGAAGTGATCAAGACCTGGAGTAGGCGTTCAACGATCCTGCCGCAATTCGTGGGTCTTACCTTCGGCGTGTACAACGGCCAGAAACATGTTCCGGTTCTCGTGACCGAAGACATGATCGGTCACAAGCTGGGTGAGTTTTCGCCAAGCCGTACCTACTATGGTCACGGCGCGGACAAGAAAGCGAAGAGGAAGTAACGATGGGCAAGCAAAAGCGCGAACGCGTGTTGAAAGACAATGAGGCCCGTGCGGTTACCCGCACGATCCGCACCAGCCCGCAAAAGCTTAATGACGTTGCTACAATGATCCGTGGCAAAAAGGCGAGCAAGGCACTTGCAGACCTTGAGTTCTCGCAGCGCCGGATTGCCGGTACTGTCAAGAAGACACTTGAGTCAGCGATTGCCAATGCTGAAAACAACCATGACCTCGACGTGGACAGCCTGATTGTTGCTGAAGCTTACGTTGGCAAGTCAATCGTAATGAAACGTTTCCGGGTTCGCGGCCGTGGCCGTTCGAGCCGTATTTTGAAACCCTTCTCACACCTGACAATTGTGGTGCGTGAAGTGGAAGAGGAGGCCGCATAATGGGTCAGAAAGTTAATCCAATCGGCCTGCGTCTTGGCATCAACCGCACTTGGGATTCCCGCTGGTTTGCATCCAAGGGTGAATATGGTGGCTTGTTGCACGAGGACCTGAAAATCCGCGAGTATCTTGAACAAGAACTCGCTGCGGCTTCAATCTCCAAGATCGTGATTGAGCGTCCGCACAAGAAGTGCCGCGTGACAATTCATTCTGCACGTCCAGGCATTATCATCGGTAAAAAAGGCGCGGATATCGAGAAACT
>JBCCYR010000314.1:0-4005 GCA_039189355.1 Pseudomonadota bacterium | reverse complement strand
TTGAATTTCATCAATGGCGACAAAATCTGCATCTGTCTTTTCAGGCATGGCCTCGACCGTACAAACCTGAAACCGGGCGCTTGCAGGCGTAATGCGTTCTTCTCCGGTAATTAGGGAAACATGGGCCACCCCCACCTTTTCACAAATGCGGCCATAGACTTCCCTTGCAAGAAGCCGCAAAGGCAGCCCGATTATTCCGGATTGATGCGCCACCATGCGCTCAATAGCCATATGTGTTTTGCCGGTATTGGTAGGTCCGAGAACAGCGGTAACGCCGTAACCTTTGGCGCGGGAGCTTTGATAAGACATGCTGGGATTTCACAACCCTGAAAATTATACCCGTATATAGGGCCAGACAGAATTGTCAGCAATCGAAATGAACTTCATTTGCCAATTACCTAAAACACATCTGTTAGCTATCAGAAACGATTTTCACTTTTTGGCCGGCTGTCAGCAGGTCATTCTCACCCAAACCATTAAGCAGGCGGAAGAGCCTTTCACGTTCATCTGTGCCCTTCATCCGGGATGACACACTACGAACCGTATCATTTGAGCGCACCGTGACGACTTTGACCTCCAGAGGCTTCAGCCTTGCCACTTCCGCATTCTTGAGTGTCCGGAAACTTCCCGCAATTTGCCGCGAAACTGCATCAAGGTTTGTGTTCGTCTGTGGGGCGGCGGTAATAAATCTGTAAACTTGGCTTCCATTGCGGATTACCCTGACCTTGAACCGCCAGCCTTCACCGATCGCCGTTGCATAAGCGGTACGCATTCCGTTGAGGGTCTCTTTGCGTATGGTCTCTTCAACCAGCCCGGTAATCCATCCACTTTTCAAGTAATCTGCAAGATCGGTGCGTTGAGAAACAACTGTTGCATCAAAGCGTGTGGCAATGTCATCAGGGCCAGAAACCAGAACCGCCTTGGCCTGATTTTCAATACGAAAACCCTCAGGTGCTTCAAAGCTGATTTTCAGTCCGGAATGTGAAAAGACCCGGCCACGCACAAACCCTTCTTCTGCAGTATCCCCGAAAATGGTATTTTCAATTCCTTCAAAATACCTCTGCTTGCCCCGGTCACCCAATCCAGGCGCGCCAAAGAACCGGGCATGCCTTCGGGCAAGTTCAATGCGTTTCGGAGTGGAAGGATGACTGGATGCAAAGCTTTCACTGTCGTCAATCGTATCTTTCCCGGCAACGAAAGCACGGTACCTGCCCATGGTTTCAAGAAAACGGGCAGCAGCATAAGGATCATAACCTGCGCGTCCGATCATACGAATACCAATCGTATCCGCCTGCAATTCCTGCTCTTGTGAAAATTTTGACAGCCTGATCTGGTTGGCTGCCAATGCAATTTTACCGGCTGCACTGTTTTCAAGCACATCTGAAACAACTTGTTCACCCAATTGTGCCGAATTGAGTTTTTCCTGCCGTATGATCGCGTGATTTGCAGAAACATGCGCCATCTCATGGGCTATAACCGCCGCGATTTCCGAAGAATCATTGGCCAGTGCCAGCAAGCCACGGGTTACATACAAAAACCCGCCCGGTAATGCGAATGCATTGATCTTTGGAGAATTCAAAATGGTAATTTTATAGACACGCTCGGGATCGTCAGAAACAGCAACCAGATTACCAACGATAACGGCTATCATGCGTTCTGCTTTGGGGTTTTCGTAGATGCCACCATACTTGGCGAGAACAGCAGGATGCTCACGCGCACCGATCTTCTCTTGCGGATCATCAGGACGCACCCAGCTGGATCTCAAACTGGAATTTTCATCAAGACCTGTTTGGGGATTCACGCAGCTCGCCAATATGAGCGCACAAAAAGCAAAGGCCGAAGGATGCCGAAGCTGGGTTAACAGATTCGATCGTCTGCCTGCAAAAGGCTCGGTCAGCGCTTTGCGTTCTTTCTGTTGTATCGGTCAGGCCCCTTTGTGACGCCGATTGGGCAACTATTTATAACAAAAAATAATGGAATACAGCCATCAATTTCAAACACAGAATGTTTCGGTATGGTTAATTTCCGGCAAAAACCGGTACTACACACAATAAATTCACTCGTATGTCGACGTTTGTCACTTAATTGGGGCGCCCGATCGAGTGATATTCAAAATCACCCACTTCCTCCAACGGATAAATGTTACGCAAATCAACCAGTACAGGCTGATTGAGCAACCCCCTTACCCGTTTAAGATCAAGGGCACGAAACTGGTTCCATTCTGTCACGATAACAGCAGCATCAGCGCTTTCCATGCAATGATAGGCATCATCACAATAGGTCACATTTTCCAGCAACTGCGACGCTTCATCCATGCCCTCAGGGTCATAGGCCCGGATGATGGCACCTTTCTCCTGCAAACCGGGAATAATGACCAGACTCGGCGCATCGCGCATGTCATCCGTATTCGGTTTGAAGGTCAGGCCCAGAATGGCAATCGTCTTTCCTTCAACAGAGCCGCCAAGCGCGTTTTCAATCCTGCCTATCATCGACTTCTTGCGGTCTTCATTGACCTGGATGACCGTATCCACAATTGTGACAGGCGTCCCGTAATCCACCGCGGTCTTTGACAAGGCCAATGTGTCTTTCGGGAAACAGGAGCCGCCATAGCCCGGGCCTGCATGCAGGAATTTCGAGCCAATCCGATTATCAAGCCCAATGCCTTTCGCAACCTGTTGCACATTGGCTCCAACAGCATCACACAAATCCGACATCTGGTTGATGAAACTGATTTTCATCGCAAGGAATGCATTGGAAGCATATTTGATCAATTCAGCAGTACGGCGCTCGGTCCGCAGAAGCGGCGTCTCGTTCAAATACAAAGGTCTGTACAGATCAGTCATGAATGCAAAGGCACGATCATTTTGCGCGCCCACGACAATGCGATCCGGACGCTTGAAATCTTCGATTGCAGCACCTTCACGCAGAAACTCGGGATTTGAGGCCACATCAAAATCTGCATCCGGATTGGTTTTGCGGATTACCGCATCAACCTCATCTCCTGTCCCGACGGGTACGGTCGACTTGTTGACCACCAGCGTATAGCCATCAAGATATCCGGCAATCTCCTCAGCCGCTGCATAAACATAGGTCAAGTCCGCGTGGCCGTCACCACGCCGTGCAGGCGTTCCAACTGCTATGAAAACAATATCCGCCTCGCGTATTGCAGCTTCGGATTCGGTTGTAAAATCAAGCCGTTCTTCGCGTACATTGCGTTCAACCAGCGCATCAAGTCCCGGTTCGTATATCGGCATTACGCCATCTTCAAGCTGCTTGATTTTGGAAGCGTCCTTGTCAACACAGGTCACCTGATGACCAAAATCTGCAAAACAGGCTCCGGAAACCAGACCGACATATCCCGTACCGATCATCACAACACGCATTCAGGTTACTCCACGGATAAGAATTAGAATTGCCACTCTGTAAAACGTCAATTGTGACAATTATAAAACACTGCAAAACAAGCAATTAAACTGAAACCTGTCTTTGCACAGGGCAAATCCAGTTTCAACACCCTGACACAGGGTATGGATACAGCATCGAAGGATATGTGATCCATGGCCTACCAGCGGCAAATAGAAACGCTGGTCGTTGTTGATCAGGAAAATCTCATGAAACCCGGCCACTGTATGTACGGGCATTGACCAGCGTAAATTTAAAAATCACGGCGAAGCGTAATTTCATAGCCGTCATAATCAGCTTCGACACCAAAACTGTTTGGAGTACCTGTTACAACTGAGAGCGGTGTCACGGCGTTCTCGATTTCGCCAATATAAAAACTTGACTTGATATGAAAACCCGGTGCTGCTGATGGAAACCAGTTCAGGCCAATACCGAAGTGTTGAATGTCGCCTGTTGGTGTGGCTGTGCCGATCATTGGCGAAAGTACAGAAGCTTCCGATCCTTCGATATCCCAATGATCTTAAGAACCAAGACAATCGACTTGGAAAAATGACTTTGAAGATCACTCCTGATCTGACCGACCCTTGACTAAATCGGACAAGC
>JBCCYR010000313.1:0-4019 GCA_039189355.1 Pseudomonadota bacterium | reverse complement strand
GTTTCCAGGTTTTCATTCCTTTTCCTTTCGTCATCCTCGGGCTTGACCCGAAGACCCAAGCCAGATTGGAATCTTACGTCTTGGTTTTATCCACTTATCTTGCCAAAGTCTGCAACAGTAGATGTGGCTGTACGAATACGGTTCAAGAGCGCGAGGCGGTTTGCGCGGATTGCTTCATCCTCATCGTTCACCAACACATCTTCGAAGAACTGGTCTACCGGGCCACGCAAGCTGGCGAGCGATTTCATCGCGCCTTCGAAATTCTCCTGGGCTATTGCTGCATCGTTGCATTCCACGGTTTTGTCGATGGCCGTATTGAGGGCCTTTTCAGCGTCGAGTTTCAACAGGTCATCAGAAACAGTCTCCGCAATTGCGGTTCCCTTCTTCTCTTCTGCTGCAAGAATATTGGCTGCGCGTTTATAGCCTGCGAGCAAGTTCTGACCGTCTTCGGAATCGATGAGCGTTTGCAATGCTTCGGCCTTGCGCGAAACAATCAGGAGATCGTCATTCAACATCTCCTCACCCTGAGCCTGTCGAAGGGTCTGCTTGCCATCTTCTCCCCGTCCTTCGACAAGCTCAGGATGAGGAGAAGTATTCAAAACTGCATCAATCAAGTCATGGCGGATGCCCTTGTCTCGGAGATAGACTTTCAGACGATCATGGAAGAAAGAGAGGAGATCGTTATCGACATCCCGGGATAATGACATCCGAACCCCATTCTCCAAAAGCAACCGGATTACACCCAGTGCCGCCCTTCTCAATGCATATGGGTCCTTGGAACCTGTCGGTTTTTCGTCAATCGCCCAGAAACCAACGAGTGTGTCGAGCTTGTCTGCCAGTGCAACGGTGACAGAAACCGGATCGATGGGGACATCATCAGAAGGTCCAAGCGGGGAATAGTGTTCCTGAATGGCAAGCGCGACGGACGCATCCTTGCCGGAACGTTCCGCATAGGTGCGGCCCATCTTGCCCTGCACTTCCGGGAATTCGTAGACCATTGCGGAATTAAGATCAGCCTTGCAGAGCCGGGCTGCCTCTTTCACTTTCTCCACGTCTGCACCGACAACAGGAGCGAGTTCTCCGGCCAGTAACATAATACGCTGAACCCGCTCGCCCTGCGTGCCAAGCTTTGCGTGGAAGGTCACCGCATCCAGCTTGTTGATCCACGGCTGAAAACCCTCTTCCGAATTGATCTGGCGCAGGTCGCTCTCCCAGAAGAACTTTGCGTCCGAGAGCCGGGCATTCACAACTTTTGCATTGCCGCGGGCGACTTCCTTGCCCCCATCAGACGGGATGATGTTGGATACCAGCAGGAAGTTGCTTGTCAGAACATCACTCCCTGATTTACGGGTAACAAAACACTTCTGGTTTTCGCGGATCGTCAACTGGATCACTTCGCCGGGGATATCGAGAAATTCTTCGCCGAACTCTCCCATCAGAACCACTGGCCATTCAACCAGACCGGAAACCTCGTCGAGAAGCTTTTCGTCCTCTACCAGTTCCAGCCCTTGCGCAAAGGCGAGGTTTTTTGCCTCGGCAGCAATTGTTTCCTTCCGCGTTTCCGCGTCCAGCATCACAAACGCCTTTTCGAGTTTCGATGCATAATCATCGAAGTGCTTAACTTCAAACGCATCCGGTGCAAGGAAACGGTGTCCGCGGGTTGTATTGGTCGACCTGATCCCATCAACTTCAAAACCAACCACATCCATTTCTTCGGTTTCAGGGCCAAAGAGACACAGGATTGACTGCAGCGGACGCACCCATTTGAGCGACCCGGCTTCGGCAGATGCAGCACCCCAGCGCATGGATTTGGGCCATGGGAAGTTGCGGATGATACCTGGCATCATTTCGGAAATGATGTCCGTTGCTTCGCGACCGGGTTTTTCGATCACAGCCACGTAGAAATCACCTTTTTTGGGATCGCTGCGCACTTCCGCCTGATCGATTGAAGCAAGACCGGCACCGCGCATGAAGCCCTCGATTGCCTTTTCCGGCGCGTCAGTGCGTGGGCCTTTGCGCTCTTCTTTTATATCGGCAGAACGCGCTGTCAGCCCGCGTACATCCAGCACAAGCCTGCGCGGTGTCCAGTATTCCTTTGCACCCTCATAGGTCAGCCCCGCATCGACAAGCGTGTTGGTGACTGCAGCACGCAAATCACCGGCCGCTTTTCTCTGCATGCGGGCAGGTATTTCTTCTGAAAAAAGCTCTAGGAGTAAGTCAGGCATGGAAGGATTTCGAGTGTGAAATTTTCAATGCCGCCGCAATAGCAAGTGCAGTTACAAATGTCACCCTAAACCTTGGCGTGGCTACCGTCGCAAAACGGTTCACCATCCGTCTGCTTGCAGGTGCAGAAGAACTTCTTGCCATCCTCTTCAGCTTCCCAGCGCATGGGATTGAAATCCGTATCCTTGTGGGACCCGTCGCAAAACGGCTGTTTGGCTGACTTGCCGCAGGTGCACCAGAAATAGGCCTTGCCTGCTTCAACCTCCACGACAATCGGGGAATTGCCGGCTACTTCACCTTTTGACATGCTCTTCTCCTCAGTAAACAAACCCAAATCTTTTCAACACTCTGGCTGCAAGCCATACGGGACCAATGAAAATCAAGTGTGGATTGGAAAACACCTAAGGACGGTTTCCCTCTATCCGGTGTCCCAAAAGCAAGGAAACCCATGAAACCACAAACAACGAAATGGCAACGGCTAGAAAGTTTGATGGTATCATTTGTTCGAGCCAAACAATAGAAGCGGCAAAAACAATTGCTGTAACACTCATCGGCACCGCAAGCTTTCATGACAGGGTAGCAAAATACAGAAGCAAAAGAGCGGTAACAAACAACATCAACCATGGCTGCAAATAAGGCACCAAATAAAGCAGGCCCATGAAAGCCCATATTGTTACAGGCTCCGCAACCCAGTGAATTGCAATGTTTACCGGGTGCTTGTGGCTTTTCTCGTATTCTTCGAACAATGAAACAATCTTGCGCGGCATCAGGTGATTTTCAGCCCTTGTTCCTTTTCAAATGTTCATCGAGCCGTGGCATGATTTCCACGAAATTGCAGGGCATGTGCCTGTAATCGAGCTGTCTTTCCAGGATGCCGTCCCACCCGTCCTTGCAGGCACCGGGAGAGCCCGGCAGGCAGAAAACGAAAGTTGCTCCAGCAACGCCTCCGGTTGCACGGGACTGAATGGTGGACGTGCCGATCTTGTCGTAGCTGATCCGGTGAAAGACTTCCGAGAAGCCATCCATGCGTTTTTCAAAGAGCGGCTCCAGCGCATCCGGTGTTACGTCACGACCGGTAAATCCGGTGCCGCCTGTGGTAATGACCACGTCGATTGTTTCATCAGCGATCCAGTCTTTTACCTTCGCCTGAATGGCAGGGACGTCGTCTGTCACGATTGCCCGGTCTTTCAAGACATGTCCGGCACTCTCAATCCGGTCAGCCAGGGTCTTGCCGGACTTGTCCTCATCCAGATTGCGTGTGTCCGAAACCGTCAGCACGGCAATGCCGACCGGAATGAAAGGACGTGTCTCATCAATACGGGACATGGAAAACCTCCTTATCCTTTAACTAGGCAACCGTTGTGTTTGTGGCAACACACCACCAGTGGGGTTTTTCCTGTTTGAGCGTCCTGCAGGCAGCTGTTGCCTCTTCAAGTGTTTCGAAAACCCCGAAACAGGTGGCACCGGAACCGCTCATTCTGGAAACCAGAGCTCCCTTGGAAGCAATGCCTTCCAGCACTTCGGATATAACGGGTTGAAACAATTGGGCCGGCGCTTGCAGATCGTTGCGCATCCGGCTTATTTCGGTGATTGAAGGCAAATGAGTGACTGACGTTTCTGAAATCGCCGGGTTATTTTTCCCGGACAGTTTTCCGAAAACTTCCGGCGTCGCAATTTCGATCCCCGGATTGACCAAAACAAGGTGTAACGGTTTTTGATTGTCCAGCAACGTGATCTCGTCGCCTATTCCCCGAGCCCTTAAAGGTCTGGAATGAAGACACATGGGAACGTCCGCC
>JBCCYR010000312.1:0-4027 GCA_039189355.1 Pseudomonadota bacterium | reverse complement strand
GAATTACCGAATCCCTTTTTCCGTGGACCATCAACACAGGGGCAGCGACATTTTGCATGGCAGCAAGTGAGTTAATCTCATGACGAAATAACAGTTGCACTGGAAATACAGGATACCTGCCTGCTGCAACTTCTGCCAAAGATGCATATGGCGATTCAAGTACAATTCCGTTTACATTGCGTTTGCTCGCTATGTGAGTGGCGACACCTGTCCCAAGCGAATGCGCATACAAGAATACTCTGGCATCGTTATTACCGATAAAATGATCATAAGTTTCCAGGCCATCTGACAGAAGCAACTTCCCCGTTGGCCTCCCGCCACTACCTCCGTAACCGCGGTACTCGGCCAGCAAAACATCAAATCCTGCGCGCTGTAACTCATAACCTCGCTGCAACTCGTGCAATGCGAGTGAACCGTTACCGTGAAAGAAGATTATCTTCGGGGAATCATCGATGTTACGCAATCTCACATGACGCAAAACCGTCCCATCGGAAGTCTTCATGCCAAGGAACTCGGCACCGCTTGATAACTCCTTATCCGGGACTTGAGGAGCAGGAAAAAGCAAACTGTCTTGAAAAAAATAAAGTGCTGTCAGCGCGAAAATGTAAAAGCTTCCCAAGAACAAGGCGGCATTCTTCAGAAACTTCAGTATCAATTCAATCATCACAAACCAGTAAGCGGCCTGACGATATTTTGGCCGATCTCTTCATCGTCGCACAACTTGTATATTGCGACCGTTTAACGGTTTCGGGAAGATTCTCAAACCAAAAAGATAAGTGGCAGGCAGTTTTAACTTTGCGTCAAAGCGCAAAGAAACACGCGATCATCAATACGATGAAAAGAAGCGTTCCACCAATCAATCCGCCA
The DNA here is from genome assembly GCA_039189355.1 of Pseudomonadota bacterium. Taxonomy (GTDB): domain Bacteria; phylum Pseudomonadota; class Alphaproteobacteria; order Rhizobiales; family Rhizobiaceae; genus JAALLB01. Next base: position 3,160 of record JBCCYR010000312.1, on the reverse strand, counting down.
CCACCGAAAAATCCGAATGCCATGGCAACAAGTAGGACAACACAGATCGCTGTTGTCCATATGGAAAGCTTGATAAACGTGTCGTACGTGCGCTCGTGCTCAGGATAATCCATTGCATTTGCCGGTACTTTTTCCTGTTGTTTCTTTGCCATTTTCAAAACTCCGGTCATCAGCCTGTGATGGGAATAGATTAAGTGTTTGATACGGTCACCGTGACAGAATGTCTCCGGTTTTTCTTAAACAACATCAGCCGTTTCGGCGCAACGAAAACTTGTTTCCGTTCACATCTACGCAATCAAGCTGGTTTGTCTCAGGTTTCATACACTCAGCTTGATTTGAGTTACCGGACACAAGCCCATTCCACTTTATCTGGAACCGGTCTTCAGCAAGCGCAATATATTCACCCTCGGAAATAAGGGCGCCGGTATCATTTGCAGTCGCACGGAAACTGCCGTTCAGGAATTCTGCTGTATAAACCCCGTCACTGGAGGCCCATTTTCCGTTCAGCACAGGCGGTCCCGCCACTTCCTTGTTGGGATTGCATGCCGCCAAGACTGACATAGCAGCTGAAACAATCAAAATTCGTGCCGATATTGTGTTATATCGCTTTCGCATTTTCGCACCTCCAACCTCGAATTGACATTTTTAAATAATCAGGCTGGCAAAGGTCAAGAGGCCTCCTCCAACACTTCCAGTTCATCAATGAAACCAGAGATCATCGACAAGCCCTGCTGCCAGAAGCCGGGATCACTTGCATCGAGGCCAAAAGGCCTTAGCACCTCGCTGTGATGTTTTGAGCCACCCGCGCGGAGAAGATCAAAATATTTTTCCTGAAATCCGGTTTCGGCATTCTGGTAAACCGCATAAAGCGAGTTCACAAGACAATCACCAAAAGCATAAGAGTAAACATAAAACGGCGCATGCACAAAGTGTGGAACATAGGCCCAATACGGCTTGTAATCATCACCAAACCTGAAGGCAGCGCCAAGGCTTTGACCCTGCACTGAAAGCCAGAGATCACCGATGTCATCTGCCGTCAGTTCACCGGATTGCCGGGCCTTGTGAACCTTTCGTTCAAAAACATAAAACGAGATTTGCCGGACAACGGTATTGAGCATGTCTTCCACTTTCTGTGAAAGCATGATCTTGCGCTCCAGTGCTGTATCGCATTTCGCAAGCAGGGATTGAAACGTCAGCATTTCACCGAACACACTTGCGGTTTCCGCAAGCGTCAGTGGCGTTTGTGCCATCAATGCACCCTGCCCGGCCGCCAGGACCTGATGCACACCGTGTCCCAGTTCATGGGCAAGGGTCATGACATCACGGGGCTTGCCAAGATAATTGAGCAAGACATACGGATGAGCTGACGGCACGGTTGGATGAGAGAATGCACCCGGTGACTTCCCCTGTCTCACCGGGGCATCAATCCAGTTGTTGTCAAAGAATTTTTCAGCAACTTCCGACATCTCTGGCGCAAAACCCGAATATGCATCCAGCACGGTTTTACGGGCTTCCTGCCAGTTGATTACCCTGCTTTCCTGCATCGGCAAGGGAGCATTCCGGTCCCAATGTTCCATGACCTCCAGACCAAGCCATTTTGCTTTCATCTGATAGTAACGATGGGACAATTGCGGATAAGACTCCCTGACAGCTTCAACCAGCGCATCCACAACCTCACGTTCAACACGGTTCGCCAGATGCCTTGAATCTGCAATATCCTCAAACCCGCGCCAGCGGTCGGAGATCTCCTTGTCCTTTGCAAGGGTGTTGGTAATCAGCGCAAACGTTCTGATGTTTTTTTCAAGAACGCGCGAAATTTCCCTGGCGCTTGCTTCCCGCTTGCTACGGTCGGCATCCTGCAGCAGGTTAAGCGCCCGCTCGACAGGCATGGCCTCATCATCAACGGTAAATTCCAGTGATGACATGGTTTCATTAAACAACCGGTTCCAGGCTGCACTGCCGGTCACCGATTTTTCATGGAACAGCTGCTCCAGGTTATCTTCAAGCTGATAGGGCTTGTCTTTTCTCAAATCGTTCAACCAGGGAGCATAATATGCAAGCGAAACATCCTTTCCGATTGCTTCACTGAGTTCCCCGTCATCAATACGGTTGAGTTCAAGTGTGAAAAACAGCAGGTGCGAACCGGCAGCCGTCATCTGGTCACGGGCATCGGCATAAAACTTGGCTATTTCGGGATTGGTCGTATCACTCGCGTTCAACAGACCGGCATAGGACATGATGCGCCCCATGCGTTCCTCCAGCAATTCATATTCAGCAATAATCAAGGAAAAATCGCGAGGGTTTTGTCTCAAAATGTCCACAAGTTTTCCAGAGTACTTTTCCTCAAACCCTTGCGCATTTTTGGTGCAAAACAGAATGTCATCCTTAAATTCCTGGCTGTTCATGGCCGGGTAAAGATCGCCCAGGTTCCATTCAGGCAAGTCTCCGAAATCGGGCGCTGCCGCGGCAGGGTCCGGTGTTGCATGGGTTTTCTGCACAAATGCGGGCTTTTTCATTCAGTGTTCCTCGTACTTAAGTAGGGTGTTCAAACCTGATTTTGATTCAGTCTGAATATGGGATCGTATAATAGCGGTAAGTCTGCAAGCACGGTTCGGTAAAGTTTTATCAATTCGTCTCGCAGAATATTAACCGTTTTTTTTAAACCATGATTCAGCCAACCCCTGTATTGTCGCACCACAATGGGACGGTTGATGGCATTTTTCCTTGCAAGTCGGCCAAATTATGAAGGTTAGAAAATGCCCGAAAAAATTCTCGTGGTTGATGATGAACCTGTTCAACGCCGTTTGCTTGAAGCAACACTTGGAAAACTGGGTTATGACCCACTGTGTGTCGAAAGCGGTCAGGAAGCGCTTGATATCCTGACAGGCAAGAACGGGAATCGCATCAAGGCAGTTATCCTTGATCTGGTTATGCCGGAAATGGATGGAATGGCCGTGCTTGAAGCCATGAGATCGCAGAAACTTGCGCATCCAGTAATCGTCCAAACGGCACAGGGCGGGGTTGAAACGGCGGTCAACGCAATGCGCGCGGGTGCAATGGATTTTGTAGTCAAACCAGCGGCACCACAAAGACTGAAAACCTCTGTCCAGAACGCAATGCGGATGGAAGCGCTGCAAGGTGAAATCAAACGGATCAAACG
>JBCCYR010000311.1:0-4039 GCA_039189355.1 Pseudomonadota bacterium | reverse complement strand
CGTTTGTGTATAGGTGTAGTAGTTTGAAACTTTTCCACCACGAGGCGGTGGAGGGTTTTGTGAGCCATGAGCCCAGGGGTTGTCGGATGCGTTGTACTGTGCCGAAGGCTTCTAAAATCATCCAAAGCGTTTCGAATTTTTGATGAGGCTTCCTTACCCGGCGACGTTTTCGTTTTAAAAGTTGTAGCTGACACCACGCTTTTCGCATTTGTGCCATCTGGCAATCTTGCGATGGCACAGGGTGTAGGCGGCAGTTTCCATATCGAATGCTCGTTTGAGCGATCATCAGATTCCGATTTTGTGCTACCAGAACCGCTGGGAAAAATCCGCGATGAATGGCGTGTGAAACGTGGTACCGCCAAAGCCTATGAATTGAAAAAAGGTCAGTTCGTCCAGATTATTGATGTCGAGGGACAGCAGTGTTCTGATTTTATGGCAATGCGTTCAGATACGCTCGATCAAGGGCTCGAACGATACATCGATTCAACTGTATCACGGACGATGACTCGTAGCGCTTATCCGATGCCGGGTCTGCATGACAAGTTTTTTGATCAAGACATGCGGCCATTGCTTGCTGTTAGGCAGGACACTGTGGGGCGGCACGATACATTCGCATTGGCCTGTACTGCCCGAGGATATGAAGAGCGTGGCTTTCCAGGTCATGTTAATTGCTCCGATAATATATCTGCTGCTTTCCGCCCTTATGGCATCCAAAGCCGTCGCGCTTGGCCGGCTATAAATTTTTTCTTCAATTCCTGGATCGACTGGTCCCAGCACCACATCTCGTCTGATGAGGCATGGTCCAGAGCTGGTGACTATGTGGTTATGGAAGCCCTGACTAATTTAGTGGGAGTATCGACCGCATGTCCTGATGATGTCGATCCCATCAATGGATGGAATCCGACAGATATACATGTTCGCATTTATGATGACGATACTTCGATATCTCACGCTGTGTCTTGGCGAGCACAGCCAGAAGACGAGGCCCGATTAACAAGTCATTCAGCCTTTCATGCACGAACATCTGAGCTGACCGGCAATTTTAATGTATCACGCGATCTTTGGTTGGCACACCAATATGATGCAACCGGGGCAGTTGAAGAATTCTGGGCCTGCCGTAACCATGCGACACTTCAAGATATGTCGAGTCTAATGAAGTACGACATTGTCGGACCTGATGCAGAAGAACTGCTAGACCGCTGCCTCACCCGGAACATCTCGAAACTTTCGCAATACAGAGGGTTATATGCGCTGATGTGCGATGTGAGAGGAAGCGTCATTGATGACGGGACGTTGTTTCGTTTGGAACCAACAGCATTTCGTTGGTGTTGTGGATCGGCAGAATCGGCACTGCATTTGCGGGAACAGGCAGAAATATTGCATCTGAATGCCAAAGTTCTAGAGCATGGCAACAATACAGCAAATCTCGCTCTGCAAGGACCCGCTTCAAGAAATATTCTCTCTGCCATAACGTTTACCCAACCAAATCGGCCCGCACTAGAGAATCTGAAGTGGTTTGGGTTCACAGTCGCGCGACTGCACGATCGCGATGGCCCTATGTTCATGCTTTGTCGAACCGGATTTACCGGCGAACTCGGCTACGAGATATTTTGCAGCAAGAGTGACGCTGTTGAAATCTGGGACGGGATCATGCATGCAGGAAAAGGGCACGGATTGGTTCCGATGGGCTCTGCTGCGCTAGAAATGCTTAGGATAGAAGCTGGTTTGATGACAGCTGGGTCCGAATTTGGCCCGGATGCAGATGCACTTGAATCAGGTCTAGGGTTTGCTGTTGACTTCAATAAGGACAAGTTCATTGGCCGTGATGCCCTTGAGCGGAACCAATCCTCTCAGCGAAAGAAGTTGGTTGGGCTTCTGCTTAAGGGAGATGAAATACCCGTCCACGGGGATGGGGTATTTCTTGGCCGGGAACGGGTGGGGCTTGTAACTAGCGGTACGTATTCTCCGCAACTGGGGCACTCAATTGCAATGGCGAGGATCGCCGTTGAAAACTCAGAACTCGCTTGTGAATTGGAGATCGGGAAGCTGGATGGCCAAATGAAACGGCTACCCTGCCTCGTTACTGGTCTTCCGTTTATCGACCCAAGCCGGGAGAAACCAAGGGCATGATGGAACAAAAAAACAAAGACAGCGTAGTCGAAGTAGACGGCGTTTGGAAAATATTTGGAGCCCGCGCAGATGAAGCGCTTGCCGTTATAAAGAGAGATGGTCTGAGTAAGGCCGAGGTGCTCGAGCAGTTCCAGTGTGTAATCGGGGTCAAGGATGCGACTTTCAGCGTTGGTGAAGGTGAGATTTTCTGCATCATGGGTTTGTCCGGCTCGGGAAAGTCCACACTGGTTCGTCACATCAATCGCTTGATTGAGCCAACTGCCGGTGACATCCTGATCAACGGTACGAATGTAGGAAAGCTTAACGCAGAGGACCTGCGTATCATGCGGGCTGACCGCATCGGAATGGTCTTCCAGAACATGGCATTGTTGCCGCATCGAACAGTTGCCGACAACGTCGCATTCTCTATGGAGTTGAGAAACGTTGATGCGTTCACTCGGGCTCAAGCAGCGGAACGGGTTATTGAAAGGGTTTCCCTGCAAGGTTACGGTAATCGCTATCCGTCTGAGCTGTCTGGCGGCATGCAGCAGCGCGTTGGGCTCGCCCGCGCCCTTGCAGCCGATCCTGAAATCCTGCTCATGGATGAACCATTCTCGGCACTCGACCCATTGATCCGACGCGGTTTACAGGATGAGTTTCTCGCACTGTCACGAGACATGAAGAAGACCACTTTGTTTATCACCCACGACCTTGATGAAGCGATTCGCATGGGCACCCGTATTGCAATCATGAAAGACGGCGAGATTGTTCAAATCGGAACGCCAGAAGACATCGTGACGAAGCCGGCTGATGAGTACGTAGAAAAGTTCGTTGCAGGGATCTCCAAGCTCAAGTTGATCTATGCCCACACGGTTATGATGCCGGTCGCCAAATACGAAAAAGAAAACAAGAAACTGCCGGATTACAAGAAATGCCCGCAGGCCGGTCCGGATGATGATCTGGATGCATTGGTAAGTCTGGCAGTTGATCAGGAAAAACCAGTTGTCATCATTGATGACGGAAAACCGATTGGCGTAGTCACCAAAGATATTCTGCTGCACAGCATTCAAGGGGAGGCATGAGATGACGATGGAGACCGAAGCACGTAATCCATTTCACACGTTCGCTGAAAAGAGTGGTGAATATTACGAGAACACGTTTCTGACAATTCAGAAGTCAGAACTACCCAGGACCCACATCAATTTTGCGGCAATGATTGGCTCGTTTTTTTGGGCGGCCATGCGTGGCAACTGGCTATTGTTCATCATCGCGTTTGTCATCGATTTGATAACAGCAGTAAATCTTGCTTCCTATTATAAGTATTCCAACGCGGCAATTGAGTTTTCTGATCGGGCAAACCTTGTTGATAGGTATACGGACTGGGCTTCAAGTAGCATGCTTGCAGCAATCTTGATCTTTATTGTTGGGCGTCTCTTAGTCGGTTGGCTAGCCGATAGACTTTACGAACGTCAATACAACAAATGGCGCATCAGCGAAAAAACACCGAGTGGGGTAGATCTATCGCGACTGATTACTGTCGGCCTTGTATTTCTGCTCATCGTACCACTAATGATCTATCGCACTGCGCAATTTGCTCCCGATGAACGTTCTTGCATACGGCAAGACAGGGCCATCGCAAGTGGTGAAATTGTTCCATTCAAAAAGCAGTTTGATTGCATGATTATCGGAGAGTTTCCAACGCTCTTCTGGATCGATCGCCCAGACGAAGTCAGTTACCCTCGAGGTGACGATGGACAGCGATTTATTCAACGCACACCAGCTCCCGAGGGTGCACCACCTGTCAATCTCAATGTTTATGTATCCCAGTCGATAGACGATAGTATTGAGTATCTGACGATTTTCCATGCTTACCTGTTCGACAGTATCAAGGATACTTTGGAAAGTATGCTTACTGCCATCGAGGCTGTCT
>JBCCYR010000310.1:0-4056 GCA_039189355.1 Pseudomonadota bacterium | reverse complement strand
AGCAAGAACAGGTTTACCGTCTTGTAGCGAGTTACATATCGACCGAAGAAGATGTGAATGCGCTTGCGGACATTATCAAGAGTTAAGTCTTGAAACAAAAAAGCGCCCATGGCTGGGCGCTTTCGATCTCATCTGAATGATGTGATTACTTTGCTTTCTTGCCTTCGATCTGTTTGACATTTTTGCCAATTTCAATCTTCCGGGGCTTCATTGCTTCCGGGATTTCGCGTTTGAGATCGATATGCAGAAGGCCGTTTTCCATTGCAGCGCCTGCAACTTCCACATAGTCGGCCAACTGGAAACGGCGCTCGAATGAACGTGCCGCAATTCCGCGGAACAGAACCTCGCGGTCCTTTTCGTCTTCGTCAGACTTGGAGGCGGTTATGGTCAGGGCATTCTGTTTTGCTTCGATGGAAATTTCGTTTTCTGCAAAACCTGCAACAGCCATGGTAATGCGGTAGGTATCTTCACCAGTCCGTTCGATGTTGTACGGTGGATAGGATTGAGTGTTGTCACCCTGTGCCATGTTGTCCAGCAGGGAGAAAAGGCGGTCAAAGCCTACGGTTGAGCGGTAGAGTGGGGAATAATCAATTGCACGCATGTTTAGTCCTCCTTTAAGCGACGTATTTGCGTTTATGTTTCCAAATTGTGATTGCAACTCCCTTGGCGGGCAGTGGCAATTTCAAGGACCCATCTGGCGTCCTGACAATAATTTGGGTATTGGAATGGCAAGTTTCAAGAATCCGACGAAACGGCTGTATTTTGCTTATTAAAAATCCGTCCTATTGCCCCATGCCAGGCAATCCCAAATCTGACCTGATTGAAACAGGTGACGGTATCCTGGTGCGCTGTGCGCATTGGCGCCTCTCTCCGGTTACGCGCAAGGGAACCGTGATCATTCTGCAGGGTAGAAGTGAATATATCGAAAAGCAGTATGAGCTGATCAGGGATTTGCTGGACCGTGGATATGATGTTCTCAGTTTTGACTGGCGTGGGCAAGGCGGATCAAGCCGCATGCTTGAAAATGCAGATGCCGGTTATGTCGATGATTTTGATGAATATGTCGAAGACCTTACGGAAATACTGCAACAGGTGGGATTGCCTGATTGTAGGGGACCGCTTCACATTCTCGGACATTCCACCGGTTCGCTGGTGGCTCTGCTGGCCGCCCCAAAAATCGGCAACCGGATTACCCGAATGGTTTTGTGTTCCCCGTTTCTGGGTATCGGCAGGCAGCCGATTTCGCCTGCTGCGGTCAAATTGCTTGCAGGCAGCCTTGCAGCATTTGGCCTTGGCGAGATTTATCTCACGGGCCGCACTACACAACCTGCCATTTGGGATGCGACGTCGAACTTTCATACTTCCAGTAAAGAGCATTTCAAACGTGCCCGGAAGTTTTCCGAAGACTACCCCGAACTGTGTATCGGTGGCGCAACGGCTTCCTGGGTTTTTGCAGCCTGCAAGGCAATGGAACGGGTGAAGGATCCGGATTTTCATTCCAGAATTACGATTCCCATCCTCATGATCAATGCCGGTAATGACCATGTAGTAAGCAACCGTGAGTCCGAGTTGCTGGCAATGCGCCTGCGATCAGGCTCCATGCTGACGATTGAGGGAGCCCGGCACGAAATCTGGCAGGAAACGCCGTTTATCAGGGAGCAATTTCTTGCTGCATTTACAGCATTTGTCCCTGGTAGTGTTGTTGAGGATGCCTGAACGTCACTTGTTACTGCTATTGAGCAGCTCCAGCGCTTTTTCGTGAAGGACACTGTTTGCTGCGGCCAGTATTTTGCCGCCCTGCGGATTTGGATTTCCGTTCCAGTCCGTGACAACGCCGCCTGCGCCTTCGATGATTGGGATGATGGCTGCAATATCGTAGAAGTTTAATCCCGCTTCGACTACGAGATCGATTTGTCCGCTTGCCAGAATGCAATAGGCATAACAATCCGCGCCGTAGCGCACCAGCCTGCAACGGTCTGCCAACTTCCGGAAAACAGTACTGTCGCTACCCGCAAACATGTCTGGCGTGGTTGTCATCAGGATCGAGTTTGAGAGCTCACTCGTAACCGTTGTGGAAACCTGCCTTGTTTTACCTTTATGCGTATAGACTGTTGTGCCATCTACCCCCAGAAAACGCTCTTCTGTGAACGGCTGTGACATGATACCTGCCAAAGGTTTCATTCCATTGCACAGTGCTATCAGCGTACCCCACATCGGAATACCGGCGACAAAGGCCTTGGTTCCGTCAACCGGATCAATCACCCAGCAATTTTCAGCTTCCGACTGATATTCTCCATGCTCTTCACCGATTACGCCATGATCCGGGAACTTTTTAACAATTGCGTCCCGGATGACGCGTTCCGCTTCGCGGTCGGCTTCCGTTACAGGGTCAAAGCCGTTTTCGAGCTTGTTGTCTATTGCATCGAGTTGCCTGAATCGCGGCAGCGTTTCATTGGCCGCAAGATCCGCAAGATGATTGAGGAATTGTGCCACTTGGGATGGCTGCATCATCTTCGGTTTTCCTATTCTGCGGCCAAAGGTTTTGATCCTTCAAAGCTACTCATATCCATTTTTGAGAATTCCGAGAAGAAATGCCCGAAATCGAGGGCAAGATTTTCAAAACTCCTGCTGCGAGCGATCCGGATTTCATCCATGTACAAGGCGCGGTTCACTTCAATTTGCAGTGCGTGAAGCCCGTTGAAGGGCCTGCCATAATGCTCTGTTATGAAACCGCCTGCATAGGGCCGGTTTATCTCGACCTGATATCCCAGCGACTGGAAAATCGCTTTTGCCTGATGCAGGATTCTTGCATCGCAACTGCTCCCGAAACGGTCACCCAGTACAATATCGCCGCGGTTTTCCTGAACTGACGCAGCGCTGTTTGAAGGCATTGAATGAACGTCGAGCAAAATTGCGAAGCCAAAGTCGACATGGGTTCTTGCAAGCAGGTTCTGGAGTGCTGTGTGATATGGGCGGTAGATGTTTGCAATCCGGTTGACTGCCTCCGATGCCGGAAGACGTTGCGAATAGATTTCTTCCCCTTCTGAGACGATGCGGGCAATCGTGCCAAGTCCGCTGGAGACACGGATTGAGCGGGTATTTACATTACCGGGTAATTCTCCGTCGAACATGGACGGGTCAAGCTCGAAGGGTTCCCGGTTTACATCCAGATAAGCGCGTGGATAAACAGCACTTAAGACTGGTATTCCGAAATCAACAGCAGTTTTGACAAGCTCATCAACCAGGAAATCTTCGGATTTTCTGATCGATAGTTTGTTCAGCCGTGAAGCCTCAAGAAACGTTTCCGGATAATACCTGCCGCTGTGCGGAGAGTTCACGACCACAGGCAAGGATTGCCTTTCAGGCAGGAGTTGCGAGAAAGCATTCATATCTGTTGAGTGGCTTGTCAAAATTGAAGGAACCTTTATTTCAACACTCAAACTAACTCTGTCGTTGGCGATGTCCAGCCCGAACCTTGCGTTTTCGCACAGGGAAAATCAAACACATTGTGTGAACCAACCGTTAAATGTATCGGCAAAAGCCTATATTTGAGTACGGTGTGTTTTGCACTATATTTATCTCATGTTTACCAAAATGCGGTGTTATGCCAAAACACCGATTCGTGAGGGACATTTTTCAAACCATGACGAAAATTCTGCTTGCTGAAGATGACAATGACATGCGTCGCTTTCTCGAGAAGGCGCTCAATCAGGCCGGTTACAATGTCGTTTCCTATGATAATGGTGCGAGCGCTTATGACCGCTTGCGGGAAGAACCTTTCACGCTTTTGCTGACTGATATTGTGATGCCGGAAATGGACGGTATTGAGCTGGCACGCCGGGCGACTGAAATTGATCCGGATATGAAGGTCATGTTCATTACCGGATTCGCCGCTGTTGCCCTTAATCCGGACTCCAATGCACCCAAAGATGCGAAAGTCCTGTCAAAGCCGTTCCACCTGCGCGACCTTGTTTCCGAGGTGGAAAAAATGCTGGCTGCTGCCTGACCGGACGCTATTCTCAAAAACCCTGTTTTACAGCCCTTCAGGCAAATTGT
>JBCCYR010000309.1:0-4060 GCA_039189355.1 Pseudomonadota bacterium | reverse complement strand
GGTAACTTTGACCTCAGAAACAAGATCGCCGAATTTGAAAAACTATCCGGTAAAGATGCTGGCAATCTAGATATTATTTCTGATACATCAGGCCTGATAATTATTGCTGTAAGGTAGACGAACTGCACCAATGAACATACTCGTAACCGGCGGATGCGGATTTATCGGCTCTGCCCTGTGTCGCTATCTTGTAGCGAACACTTCCAACCAGGTGGTTAACCTCGATGCTTTGACGTATGCTGCAGAGCCAAGATCGCTGTCGTCAATTGAACAACAGCCCAATTACCTTTTTGTTCAGGGCGACATAAATGACACTGAGCTTGTTCTACGTCTCCTGAACGAAACCCGGATCGACAGTATCGCTCACCTCGCAGCTGAAAGCCACGTTGACCGGTCGATTGATGGGCCGGAAATTTTTCTCAAGACCAACGTTATGGGAACATACAGCCTCTTGCAGGCGGTACGCCGTTACATCTCTGATAACCCTGAAAGATCTGAGACATTTCGTTTTCTTCACGTATCAACTGACGAAGTTTACGGCGATTTGCGGGAGGATGACCCCGCTTTTACCGAGACAACTGCCTACAAGCCTTCTTCCCCATACTCAGCATCAAAGGCAGCATCTGACCATCTGGTTTCTGCCTGGGGCCGTACATTTCAGGTTCCGATACTCATTACAAATTGCAGCAATAATTACGGCCCTTACCAATTTCCGGAAAAATTGATCCCCTTAATGATCATCACCGCACTTTCGAACGGACAATTGCCTGTATATGGAGATGGCAGAAACATTCGTGACTGGTTGCATGTCGAAGATCATGCCAAAGGTCTTGATTTGGTGCTCAATCAAGGCAAGCCCGGCGAGACATACAATATTGGAGGCAAATCGGAACGTCGCAATATTGAAATCGTGAACATGATTTGCCAAACACTTGATGAACTAACGCCCAGAGCCGACGGGAAAAGCTACTCAGAACAAATTACTTTTGTTAAAGACCGTCCGGGTCACGACCACCGCTATGCAGTGAGTTGCAACAAAATCGAGCAAGAACTCGGCTGGCAACCAGAGCAAAGTTTTGAATCGGGCCTCCAGGCAACCATTGAATGGTATCTTGATAACCGGCCATGGTGGGAACCATTGATGAAACGGAATATGACATGACTTCAACACGAAAAGGCATCGTTTTGGCAGGCGGGTTGGGAACGCGCCTTCATCCCCTGACAACCGTGACCTCCAAGCAACTGTTGCCAGTGTATGACAAGCCCATGATCTACTATTCACTCAGTATTCTGTTGCTCGCGGGTATCAATGACATTATTCTCATATCATCCCCTCAAGCATTACCACAGTTTCGCGAACTTCTGGGTGACGGTTCAGAGTGGGGCATCAAGCTTCAATATATCGAGCAAGCAAACCCGAACGGTATCGCGGAGGCGTTAATTCTTTCAGAGGATCACATAAAGGGGCAACCCTGCGCCCTGATACTTGGAGACAACATTTTCTACGGGAACGGCTTAACAGGGTTCTTGCGTGAAGCAGATGCCCGTAAAGAGGGCGCAACGGTTTTTTCTTATCGTGTAAGAGACCCGTATTCTTACGGCATTGTGGAGGTTGATAAAAACGGCAAGGCTTTATCAATAGAAGAAAAACCCCAGAAGCCGAAGTCAAACCTCGCAGTAACCGGTCTTTATTTTTATGACGAGAATGCCTTGGAGGTTGCAAAAAACATCAAGCCCAGCGCCAGAGGTGAACTGGAGATCACTGCGGTAAACGCAGAGTATCTAAATCGGAGTCAGATGTTCGTCGCACCACTACATCGTGGGTTTGCATGGTTTGATGCAGGAACCATTGATGACTTGATGGCCGCCTCAGAGTTCGTCCGGCAAATCGAAAAACGCCAGGGACAAAAAATCTGCTGTCCCGAAGAAATCTGTTTATACCGCAATTGGCTTTCCGATGAAGAGCTTGAAATTGTTCTGTCAGGCCGGAAAAGATCGGAATACAACAATTACTTGCGCGACTTGCTGGCAGAACGAACAGCGATTGAACGGTAACCGGGCTCTCATCTTGGCTATTTCCAGTAACATACCTTTCAATTCGCCATATCTGACTGGCGATGAACAATCTGCCATAAACGAGGCCTTGTCAGCCGGCAAAATTCACGGCGATGGAGAGTTCACCCAAAAGTGCCAGCGGTGGTTTACAGAACGATTAGGTGCAAGCAGCGCCCATTTGACCGGTTCGTGCACAAGCGGCCTCGACATGGCTTCTCTTGTAGCTGGTTTTGGGCCAGGTGACGAAGTGCTCGTGCCGGACTTTACGTTTGTGTCGTCAGCTCAATGCGTGGCTCTGCGTGATGCAACACCTGTATTGTGCGACATACGCGACGACACTTTAAACATGGATGAAACCAGACTTGAGGAAGCATTAACGGACAAGACAAAAGCCATAATTCCCGTCCATTACGCCGGCGTATCAGCGGAAATGAATTCCATTCGCGAATTCGCCGACAAGCATAACCTGCTGATCATTGAAGATGCTGCACAGGCAATCGGATGTTCTTATCACGAAAAACCGGTTGGAATGGTTGGCGACATGTCTGTATTCAGCTTTCACTCGACCAAAAATGTTCACTGCGGTGAAGGCGGCATGGTTGTAGTCAACAACCCGGAATTTTCAGAGAAATGCTCAATCGCCTGGGAAAAAGGTACTGATCGAAGCCGTTTCATGGAGGGTCGCGTAGAGAAGTATCAATGGCAGGCGTTGGGCAGCAGTTTTCTGGCAAGTGAGATCACAGCTGCGATGCTCTCAGTGCAGCTTAACGCAGAACAGGAGATTAATGACCGCCGGAGAGTGATATGGCAAAGGTATAATGATGCACTGGGGCAATACTCTGGCTCAGGCAAAATCAAAACGCCCTACATACCTGACGGAGTTGTCCACAACGGGCACATGTATTTCATCATTCTTCCCGATCAAAATTCCAGAAGCGCCCTGATTTCTGAACTTGAAGAGAAAAATATAAGCGCTGTTTTCCATTACACTCCCCTGCATGAAAGCAATGGCGGCAAAAAATATTGCAAGCAAGGCATGGAACTCCGGAATGCATCTGACCTTCCACACCGTTTACTGAGACTGCCACTGTATCCAGACCTTAGCCATGATGATCAGTCACGAGTGATAGATATGGTATTTGAGTTCGTGGAAAGACTTTAATGCCATGACGGCAAGCGATAAGATTATTGGCAACAGTGATGACTTTGAAGCATTCATAAATACCTATGACAATTCTGAATTCCGCAACGAAGTTTGCAACCGCTTCAACAAATCAAAAAAAGACACCAATGACGCGCTCGATATTTATTTTTCAGAAATGCGTTTTGGCTACAGATTTCTCCAAGAGCATATCCCCACTGGTAAATTGAGAATACTTGAAGTCGGCGCAGGCTTGGGTTTGCTTTCCATATATCTAAAAAGACTGGGACATGATGCGGTGGCTCTCGAGCCCTCTGGTCTTGATTATGATCTTTTTGGGATAACCAAAAGCCTGATCTGGACTGAAAACGGTAACAAATTACCGGTTCTGCTTGATGCTGACTATCATCTAAAGAGGGTGACGACCTACTGTCATGCGCATGAAACCAGCCAGCCGTGATTGTGAGCGCAGGAATAGGGTGTGCGCGGCGCAGGGCAGGTGAATTTCCAACCAGCTCCCCCTGGCAAAATAAGGATATGTTGATGTAAGTCTTAACGCATTGTCACCTGCGATCAAGTGGCGTGCAGGCCACGCAATAATTGTTTGGCAGTGTTTAGGAATCCTTACAGGAAACAAACGGATTGACCCTTATACTCACTATCACAGTAGGCTACGCTGACCATGAGCACATATACAACTGAAAGCCGGTGCTATGACTTAAAAATACATTGGAGGCACCTGGTGAAGCATTCCACAGATGCTGGGCATCGTTCTAAAGCTTACTTGGCTAACTTAAGCTCTTAAGAGGTAACACCTTGCAAGATAGAACCATGTTGACATGGAACTGAAAATGTATTTAACTG
>JBCCYR010000308.1:0-4077 GCA_039189355.1 Pseudomonadota bacterium | reverse complement strand
TCCCAATTTTACGGACGCTCCGAATTTTTGGGCAGCCCCAACAGCGACCTATGAAGAAAGCATTGCCTTGATTTTGGGCAAGCCGGCCGACTTTGAACCCGATGAAGACTATGCGTATTGCAACACGAATTACCTAATAATCAACAAAATAATGGATGATGCCCTGGGTTACGGCAACTTCCAGTTCATTCGGGAAGAAATTCTAAAGCCGCACAACCTGAACAACACCTTCGGTTCGCTCAGCGAAGTGAACCCAGACGATGTGATGAGCGGCTACCATGTGGGCCATCCGTTTGATTTAAAGGCAGACGAACATGGCATGGTGGCCACAGCGGAAGACGTGGGCACGTTTCTGAGGGCGTTGAATGATGGGTCCTTGTTTGAACCGGGAGAGCAGGAAATATACGCGTCCATTTATGAGTACGAACATGCCGGCTGGGTTCCGGGGTACCAGAGTTTTGCAACCTATCACAAAGAGCTTGATGCGGTGGTTGTTGCGTTCTACAACACCACTGATCCCGACCTGTACAACTGGAACTTGTCAGAGATCATCAATAGCAGAATTGTCAAAATTCTGAACAGGCAAAAAGCGCCTGACTAAGGCATTAATGGCCTAAAAAGGCCTTCTGTACCAACGGGCTCAGCAAAGCTGCGGGAGGTCCGCACGAATGTTCCAGGAGGTTCTACACTTGGGGGAAAAATCCGTTATCACCACCTATTCCTGCACCACCAACCTGGCCAGAACACCTTGATCGTTGGACACGAAATAGATTCCCGCGGAAACGTTTTCCATGAATTCCACGCGCCATGCGTGGGCGTTGGTTGGGGTCGCGCGCACCCGGATGGCCTGGCCGGTGACATCCTGGACCTGAATGCCTGACCCGCAACTAGCGCCAGGGCACGTGACAAAAAAGTGGTCTTTTGCCGGATTGGGATAGAGCGTTGCTTTCAGCGGAGTATGCGAAGGAGCAATTGAATTTATCAGCGTGTCCATGCTGCACAGGGGTACATTGAAATCCGGGACCTTGCACCTCGATCCATCGCTGACCAGGTCATCGGGATACTCCATTTTATACCTTTTGGGTGCCGCGTTCAGGTGGCCGTTGCTCACCACTTTGTAGAGAAAGGGGTCGATGTATCGGAAGAGCAGGTTGTTAGCAAACTCCTGCGAGGGGCCGGGAAAACTATGGCCAACTCCGCAGGAAACGCCCACTTCATAGTAAACGTTCTTTCCCGTTTCCGCGGCCAACTTGTCGAAGTGGTCGGCAATGAACCACGGGCCGTAAAACTTGAAGGCATCTTCCGGGTTTTGTGCCATGCCCGGAGGCGTTTGGGGTTGGTTGCAGTCCTTGGGCCAGCCTTTGTCGAAGGGAATCAGGTCGTCACAGGTTCCGTGCAGCATCAGGCACGGAATGTTGTTGTGGTTCAGGTATCCCGGATTGGTGAGTCCGCCAGACTTTGCGAACATTCCTTTTATCTGGTAATCCTGCTCGCGTATTGGAAGGTGGCCAAGACCGGGAACGACTCTTGGCGCAATGGCGGTTAGTGATCCCACCGAGTCCACCAACCACTGGTGCTGTTCGTTGGAGTCGAGAAAAGCAGTTCCCATGGCCGCTACTGCACCCACACTGCGCCCCCCAACAATGATGTTTGAAAGGTCAATGGCCAAGGTATCGGCAAAAGCTCCTGCAAATCGAATGGCAGTGCGGGCATTTAGCGCCACCCGATACAAGGCCTTCTTCATTTCCCGAAGGTTGATGCGGCAATTGCCAACTCCGCGGTCGCGCAAGAGCGCACCGGGTGGAAACTGGTATTTCACCACCAGGGTCACGAACCCTCTTCGGGCAAAATTCATGGCAAACTCCGTGGCAATGGCGGCCTTCTCACTGTTTGCATCATCGGCCAGGGCTCCGGCAGGCAGCCAAACAAACATGGGTCTTTTGCGGTGCTTGTCGTCTTTGGCCAACTTCGGGCTGGGTAAAAACCACTCCACTTTGAGATCGGTGAGCCCACCCACCGCAGTGGGCACATTTTCCGCAAAGACCATGGCCTTTCCAACGGTCAGGCCCAATTGATCTTCCAAATACGAAGTGTTGTCCGAAAATATGAGGAGGTCCTCGTTTTCATACATCTCTGTGAGGTACATGGTGTCACCGTCCACCAGTTGACCGCCATGATTCAATGATTGTGCACAGATTACGTGGCTTGTTAAGGCCAACACCGTTGCCATCAGGCAAAGAAGCAATTGCTTCACCTGTGCATGGTATATGCGTTGGAATATCACGGAAAGAAATTTAATGCTCGTGTATTGGGCTGCAAGTGGCCTTGCAGCAGGGATTGAAGTTAAGGTTACCCAATCGATTATTCAAAAATTTTGTGTCGGAGCCCAGGAGCGGGCAGGCAGCACTGCCGATGAGCATCCACAAAAACAACGGTGATCGGGAACAATACGGAAAGGAATGGGTTTATCCTGCTTAATGGGATGGGTGCTGATGGAAAAGGACTATTTGAAAGTGCGCAAAATCCATGTTTTTGGAGAGATTTTCATTTGCCTCAGAGGGAAGGAATTGCCGGAATGGTCACATCAAGATTACGGCCCTCGCTTTTGGACAGTTGCGAAGGTCAACCCCAGCAAATGCTTTTTTGTAACCCCAGGCCTGGTCCTACGTACGTTGAGAAGCCTTGTCATGACGAATAAGATTGCCCCATTTATCGCCTGGATGATGCTACTTCCGATGATCGGAACTGGCGCTACTATCACGTGGACCAACGGTAACCTCACCGGTATTTGGAACGATGCAGGCAACTGGTCTGCCGGAATTCCGGGCAGCGGAGATATCGCTCGGTTCAATGGGACCTCCTCCGCGGATTGCCTCATCGATATTTCTGTCAACGTCAGCGGGATTTCCATCACTTCCGGGTATTCAGGAACCGTCACTCAAGGTGCGGGAAACTCGATCACGATCGCTTCCGGGAACTATGTGCAGGCAGGCGGGCGGTTTTCCGGGGGCAACAGTTCGATCAACTTCAACAATGGCACGTTCACCCTCAGCGGAGGGGTGTTCACCAGCACCAGTGGCAACATGTCCTGGGATCAGAATGTGACGATCTCCGGAGGCCATTTCAGGCACAACAACGGAACGATCACATTTGACGATAGCGAGAGCCGCACGATCAACCTGCCTGCGATCGATACCGTGTACAACTTTGTCATGCAAACCGCGAGCGACAACAAGCAATTCACGCTCAATGCTGCCGACACCTTGTACATAGAAAACCGCCTGACGCTGAGCAATGGGCGGCTCCAAACCGGGTTTGTATTCGTTGCCGATTCGCTGGTGATGAACAGCGGGTATGACGATGGCACGGCATCCGTGTTTGCTGTGGGGTCCACCAGTGGTCATTTTCTGATCAACAGCGAAAGGGGCAATCACAGCTATTTCATAGACAAGGATGCCGCGAACGATACAGTTTTTGTGGAAAACCCGGGAGGCTCTACGGTCGCCTGGGGCAGCGAACAAAGCCTCGACATCACGCGTGGTGTGCTGCATTTCAGGGACAGTGATGCCAACCTGGATTTTCTCAATTTGAACATCCGTGCAGGCGGTCACTTTGTAGCACCTTCCGGGAGCGCCTCGTACTCGGGCAACTGGAACAACCAGGGCGGGAGATTCCACCACAATAACGGCAGCTGGACCTGGGACCACAACGCGGACAGAACATTCACCTCTGCGGTCATCGATACGTTTAATGTGCTGGTTTGCAGCGCAACCAGTGACAATAAGCGGGTCACTTTGACTTCGGGCGACACCCTGGCAGTTCAGAGGCGACTCACGTTGAGCAACGGACAGTTCAAGACCAGCACGCTGCTGGTCATCGATACGCTTGAGGTGATATCGGGCTATGACAACGAAGCCGGACAGTCTGATATCGTGTTTGTCGGGTCGGTCACTTCAGACTATCTGGTCTCCAGCAACCAAGGAGAGTTCAGGGTTATTATCGACAAGGAAAACGCCACCGATACGGTGCATTTTGACCGGAGCAACGGCACTTCCCTCACTGTTGGGGATACTGAGC
>JBCCYR010000307.1:0-4081 GCA_039189355.1 Pseudomonadota bacterium | reverse complement strand
GTTCATTGTCCTCTATAAATCGAAGCGCCTCAACCACAACTTCCATATGAGATTGAATTTTCTCATCAGTCCATAAATCTAAATCAATCAAGGAATATTTGGTTGCTACTCTGTCTTCAGAGCCAGCAGGAACTCCACAGTCAATAAATTCAATATCTGCAGGCATGTCATAGAATTCAGTTTCAAGGAGAAACCGTTTAACAATGCTGGCATAACCGGCTATCTGCTCATTTGATAATCGTCCATTCTTTCTAAATTGCAGCCCAAACGCTTTAACAACTCCATCCTCACTAAAGAAAAAAGGTAAGCGATAAGCTGCTGATCGATTATCTGCGTACTGGAAGTGTCTCGGGCTCAAATCAAACACTTGAGTTTTTCTGCCGAAGGCCAATGGTGCAACTAATTTGACCAATTCAATATTGTGAACTTGCCCGGGTCTCTTAAGTTTGCTTTCGGAAATCGCCGTAAGGGTATTTATGCTGTGCAGACCCTTATACGCACTTTTAATTCTCTTGGTTCCATCTAGATAGTTCCAAGTAACTCCACTGGATTTTAGAGCTTCAATTAGATGGGCAATTGCGCTCTCTACTGTACTAGTATCTGTCCTAATTATTTCTATGACATTTGGTGAATGCCGCATCAAATACTCCCATATTTTATTTATTACACTACCATCCCTCCCCAATCTGGATGATTCACTTTTTCCTCGAACCATGATTTTATCAAATTATCTGGAATTATCATACCGTTAACGGCTGATATTTTCGCTTTTCCCCACGTTCTGTCCCACGGACCACCTTTCTGATGAGTCAAGTCAGAAAGCTTCAACGCATGAAATTGTCCATAAAAGTAATAGATCGAGGACAGTAATTCTCGTGTTTCACTATTGTAGTTGGAATAGCTCTCTGTGAATTCACCTGTAGTTGGATCGATTCTCGTCAATCTAGTAACTACAGACTTAGATTTGTATGACTTAAGTTGATCATAGACTACGCGAACCACAGGTCCGTATTTCCAAGCCTCAAATGGCTGACCTATTAATGGTTGATCAAATTTTGCAAGATTCCATGCATGCGCAAAAAATAACAGCTTTTGAATCTTTAAGTGAGAAAGCGCCACACCATTCGCTTCTGCTTGATCCAAAAAGAAGTTAGCAATTGATCTAGCATCATGGGGCATTTCACCACCATTTTTCCGGCGTGAACCTGCCTGCAGCCTGTTCGATCACGTGTGAGGCCTGGAACAGGGTTTCCTCCTCAAACGGTTTCCCGATGAGCTGAAGACCAAGCGGCAGCCCTTTGTTGTCGAGCCCCGCAGGAACGGCAATCCCCGGCAACCCGGCCATGTTCACAGTCACTGTGAAAATGTCATTGAGATACATCTTCACCGGGTCAGCAGCCATTTCTTCATCACCGATTGCAAATGCGGAGGATGGCGTTGCAGGCGTGAGAATTGCATCAATGCCCTGCGCAAACACGTCTTCGAAATCTTTCTTGATCAGCGTGCGGATTTTCTGCGCGCGCAGGTAATAGGCGTCGTAGTAACCGGAGGAAAGCACGTAGGTGCCGATCAGAACCCGGCGCTGCACTTCGTCGCCGAAGCCTTCTGACCGGGTTTGTTCATACATATCTGTGATGTCGTCACCCGTAACACGCAGGCCATAACGCACCCCATCGTAGCGCGCGAGGTTCGAAGAGGCTTCAGCCGGGGCAACGATGTAATAGGCAGGCAATGCATACTTCGTGTGTGGCAGTGAAATATCGATGATTTCCGCACCCGCATCCTTGTACCACTGGATGCCTTGCTGCCAGAGTGCCTCGATTTCATCGGGCATGCCGTCAACGCGATACTCTTTTGGAATGCCGATTTTCATGCCGGAAACGGATTTCCCGATTGCGGCTTCGTAGTCCGGAACGGCAATATCAACGGAAGTGGTGTCTTTTGCATCCACACTCGCCATGGATTTGAGCATGATGGCGGCATCACGCACATCACGGGCAATCGGCCCGGCCTGATCGAGTGAAGAGGCAAATGCCACAATGCCCCAACGCGAACACCGGCCATAAGTTGGCTTGATGCCGACAGTCCCAGTAAAGGCAGCTGGCTGGCGGATGGAGCCACCTGTGTCTGTTGCAGTAGCACCGGCGCAAAGCATAGCAGCGACCGAAGCAGCAGACCCACCAGACGAGCCACCTGGCACCAGCGCAGTATTAGACCCGGCCTCACGCCAAGGGTTCTTGACCGGGCCATAATATGAAGTCTCGTTAGAGGAACCCATTGCAAACTCGTCCATGTTGAGCTTGCCGAGCATTACCGCGCCATCGTCCCACAGGTTCTGGCTAACCGTAGACTCATATTCCGGCTTGAAACTGTCGAGAATGTGCGAACAGGCCTGCGTATGAACACCTTTTGTGCCGAAGAGGTCCTTGATACCCAGCGGGATGCCTTCCAGCGCACCAACAGTGCCGGAAGCGCGGCGCTCATCGGAAGCTTTCGCCATTTCACGAGCCTTGTCAGCAGTAACAGTCACATACGCATTGAACGTATCATTCGCGCTGCCGATTGCTTCCAGATAGGCATCAGTCAGTTCTGCAGACGTAATCTCTTTTGCGTCGAGTTTTTCGCGCGCTTCGGCAATGGTAAGGCTAATCAGTTCAGACATTTCGCTTCTTTTTCAGATATTTATACGGAAACAAATTTCCGGTTATTCACATAATTTGTAAGTGTTCGACACCCACGCATATTCGGATTTTTCAGGAATTTCCTGGCCAAGCTTTTGGGCAATGATGATTTCCGTTTCGGAGATCACATATTCATTCTGGGATTGCACATAGACTTCACCACCTTCGATATACGGAGACAGGGTCATATTGTCCGGACGGCTTATTCCACCGTCGTCACTGCAATTGGCCGTTGCAACGATACCCCACAGACGTCCGGTATCAGGATCCGCATCTTTTTGAAAACCCAGAAAGGTACAACTGAATTCGGGGCCAAAAATGCCTTCCTTGGTCAACTGCAGACCATTAGCCTCGCTCACATCACCGCAACTTGCGGTGTCGGTAGAGAAAACGCGGCCTTTCAGAAAGTCAGGGACATCCCTGGCATAAGCAGGTGCGGTTGATACAAGGCCCAGCAGAACAATTCCAATTAGCCTGAGCATTATTCGATTACCTTGGGCACCATGAAGAAACCATCCTCGCTTGCAGGCGCATTGAGCGTGACGGCATCAACAATATCGCCATCGGTTACTTGATCTTCACGTTTCTTCATTTCCATTTCGACAACGGAGGTCATGGGTTCAACACCCTCAACATCCACTTCGTTCAATTGTTCAACAAAGCCGAGAATGGCATTCAACTCACCCTGCATCTTTTCAGCCTTGGCATCATCCACGGCAATACGGGCAAGTTTGGCGACACGTTTTACGGTATCCAGATCAACAGACATTCAAAGAAATCCTGTACGGGAAAATTCATATACGCATGCGTATAAACTTCACATTCTCAGGTTTCAACCGGAAAGGTCAGCTTCAAAGCTCGATACTGCCTCCCGCCTTCATGACATTCACGGTTCCTGCTTTGTCGCCCATTGCCGCAACAAACGCATCGGCAGTCTGGTCAATCACCGGAAAAGAACCGTAATGGCACGGAATGATGGTCTCGAAGTCAAAGAAACGATTGCAAGCAAGTGCCGCCTCCCGGGCACCCATGGTAAAGCGGTCGCCGACCGGAACAATTCCGATATCCGGGCTATACAGTTCATTGATAAGTGCCATGTCACCAAAAATGTCCGTATCTCCCATGTGGTAGAGGCTTTTTTCCCCGTCAGCCTTGATGATCAGACCACATGCAGCACCCAGATAAACATTGTTCCCGCCCTCTGTTTGAGTGGATGAAGAATGCACTGCATTTACAAATGTGGTGGCAAAGCCGCCACATCCCACAGTTCCTCCCGGGTTGGCAGGATTGATGCGCTGGTCGGAAACACCTTGCCCGACCATGTACATGCAGATCTCGAAATTCGCGACCAGAAGCGCATTGGTGGCCTTGCAGATATCCAAAGCATTTCCAAGATGATC
>JBCCYR010000306.1:0-4085 GCA_039189355.1 Pseudomonadota bacterium | reverse complement strand
CTCACCTAGGGACGGCGCAGCGCGGTCCAGCACGAGATTGCCGTTTGCGAAGGAAATCGGCGTGCGGACCGAGTAGCACCAGTCCGTATTGGGATTCCCCATGGTTTTGAAGTAGCCGACAGGTATATGAATCCATGGAGAGGAATCCCGGCCACCAGCTTCAATTACCGCTACTCTGTACTTGCCGTCGGCTGATAACCTATTAGCCAAAACACAGCCGGAAGAGCCGGCACCAACGACCAAAAAATCAAATTCCAAAAAATTCTCTCCAAGCCCTAGACAAAAACCTCAAAAAATGAGACTTTTTGTCCCGTAAATAATAAAAACACGCTTTTTTCGCTCACGCAAGCGCTTTGTTCTGGATTCGTCGAATCTGTTGAAAAGGGGGTAATAGTAATGTCATCGGAATCCCGCATTCCAACCAACCTGCGCACTTTGCTAATTCTGGAGATCATAGGACGGTCTGAACGTGCGCTTACAGCAACAGAAATCAATCAGGAACTGGGGCTTCCAAAGCAGACCGTACACAGACTATGCACGACGCTAGAGAAAGAAGGGTTTCTCATTCGCGAGCCCAACGGGAAACGGTTGCTACCTAGCGAGCGAACCAAACTTCTTGCATCCGGAGTGCTTTTTTCATCACGGAACGATTTTGCCCGACGCCAGGTTCTGCTGGCTGTTGCAAGCAAGATCAGTGAGACCGTCAATCTGGTCATACCAGAGGAAGACGGCATGATGTATCTTGACCGTGTTGAAACAGACTGGCCTTTTCGCATCCAGCTCCCTGTTGGTTCGCACGTGCCCTTTCATTGCACCGCAAGCGGGAAAACTTTTCTTGCCAGTCTTTCAACAACCCGCCGCCGTGCAATGGTAAGAAACCTCAAACTCAATGCCAAAACCGCAAACACGCATAGCGATCCGGAAGAATTCCTTTCGGAACTTTCAAAAATTGCGAGGCGGGGATATGCGATTGATAATGAGGAATTCATGGAAGGTATGGTCGCGCTCGCGGTGCCGATCACGGACAGGGAAGGGCGGTATTGCGCATCCCTTGCGTTTCACGGACCAACACAACGTTTAAGTGTAGAATCCGTTCTTGAGCACAAAGACACTCTGCAAAATGGTGCGGAACAACTTTCGGAAGTTTTCTTTCAGTAAATTGAAGTTCAGCCAAAAGATCACTTGTTCAATTCACTGCGTTGGGGCTTGCATGGCGAATTGATCGGTTTATGGTCGGACAAGTCGTCCATTTGATTTTCCCGGCGGAGGCCGGACACCTTGCGGCTTATAATTTCGCTATCCGCACTGCTCATATCAGTGCTCTTTGTACAGATCGGTTCGGGTTCTCTTGGCCCGCTTGATGCCCTCTCAGGCCTTGAACTCAATTTCTCGCCGACAGCAATCGGTTACATTGGTTCGGCGCACTTCATGGGGTTTTTCCTTGGCTGTGTATTGAGTCCATACATCGTGATGCGATCGGGACATGCACGGGCCTTTGCGGTCATGGCTGCTATTTCAGCAATTTCCATATTATTGCACCCGGTACTGGAAGAAGCATGGTTCTGGATGGTGCTGCGGGTCGCTTCGGGATTTGCCGTTGCCGGAGCTTATACGGTTATTGAAAGCTGGCTTCAGTCCAAACTGAACAATGAGAACCGTGGCCGGGTTTTCTCGATTTACCGGATGGTGGACATGACCGGCACGTTGCTGTCGCAATTGATAATCGCTGGGCTTACGCCTGCGCATTATATCTCATACAACCTGATCGCAGTCGTTGCCTGTCTGGCTTTGGTGCCGCTTGCCCTGACCCAGACGACGATGCCAGCTTTGCCCAAGGACCAGAAGTTTCAGCCGTTTTTTGTTTTCAAACTGTCTCCCTTGGCTGCCCTGGGTGTCATTGTTGTAGGCCTTACGAATTCCTCCTTCAGGATGGTGGCGCCGGTATACGCGAAACAGTCAGGCCTTCCGCAATCCAGTATTGCGATCTTCCTTGCTCTTGGGGTTGTTGGTGGACTTGTGGCGCAACTGCCGGCAGGCATCATAGCAGACCGTATTTCAAGACGACTCACGCTGATCCTCTTCAGTGTGCTTTCAGTGGGTGCCTGTCTGTCCATAACCTGGCAGCCTGTTGATACAGTTGCAGGCATTCCGTTTATCTACATCGGCGGATTCCTGTTTGGATTTGCAACGCTTCCGATTTACTCAATCTGCGCCTCCCATGCGAGTGACTTTGCCAAAAAGGAAGACATGCTTGCCTTGAGTGCGTCGCTTATTTTCTTCTTCGCGCTGGGAGCCGTTGTAGCTCCTTCCTTTGCAGGTTACCTGATCGATACCTACGGTCCACCTGCACTCTTTACCTTTATCATGACTGCCCACATCGCGCTTCTGTTGTATACTCTCTGGCGTTACATCAGACGTCCGGTTACGCAGAAGCAACGTCCATACAATTACATGCCAAGGACGACACTCTATATTGCGCATCTGGCGCGGCGCCGGAAGAAATCTGCTGACAGGGAAAAACACGGTGTTTGGGGTCGATAACACCCTTCTTCTTTCGGTGTTCGGTATCTTTCTGTTCGCCGGAACCGTGAAGGGAATACTCGGGTTCGGGCTGCCAATCATTACGATGTCGCTATTGCCTTTCGTGATGCCGATTGAAAAGGCAATTGCACTTTCCGCCATCGTTCAACCGGCAACCAACATCTTTCAACTTGTCTCCGCAGGAGGATACAAACAATCTTTCAAACTTGCCTGGCCGGTGTTGTTGATGCTTGTGCCGGGCGTGGCGATGGGCGCTTGGTATCTCACCGAACTGGAAAGCGAGACATTGCTTCTTTTGGTCGGTATTACGATTGTCGCTTTTTCCCTGTTCGACCTGCTTGGCTACAAGGTTTCAATTTCCGAGGCCAGAAAAGTTCCATTTGGCATGGGGTTTGGATTGGTAGCAGGCATTTTTGGTGCTCTGACAGCGCTTAATGGCTGGGCTTTCATCATGTATCTGATCGGTGTCGGGGCAAGCCGGGAGGTTTTCCGGTCTGCGATTGCGATGCTGTTTCTCGTATCCGGGTTTTTGATAAGCTCGTCCTTCTGGGTTCTCGGATGGCTTACAACGGAAACGGTTTTGCTCGGTGTCCTCGCACTGCTGACTGCGTTTCCCGGCATGACGATCGGTAACCGGCTGGGTCGAAAACTGTCAGGCGAAACGTTTCGCAAAATGCTGCTGATTGCACTCGTGATCGTTGGTTTGACACTGGCTGTTCAAGCGGGCAGCTAATTGTAAAGCTTTTGCTTTCTAGGCACTGGATCCTGTTTTGCAGAACTTGCGGTCCAGATAAAGCAACGGTTTGTGCTGGCCGATCTGAACTTCATTGACCTTGCCGATAAAGATCAAGTGGCTTGTCGCTTCAACAGTATCAATAACAGAGCAGGAAAATGCGGTAACGCCTGAAAGTCTTGGTGCTCTGCCGTCTTCTTCAGTCCAGTTCTTGTCACTGTACCGGTCCGTTTCTTCATCGCCATTGATTCCGGCAAACAGTTTCGCAAGCCCGACTGCATTTTCCGGCAATACATTCACGCAAAACGTTCCGTTGTTTTTAATTGCATGCGCTGTTCTGCCATTAACGTTCAGACAAACGAGAACCGTTGGCGGATCAGCTGAAACCGAACAGAAAGAACTTACAGTTGAGCCCTGTCTGCCAGCAGGCCCGTTGGTCGTGACAATGGTAACGCTGTTGGCAACGTTTCTCATCGCCCCGACATATTCATCACGCAGGTTCAAAGCTTCAGTTTTTTCAAGCACGTTTTAGATCTCTCTCAAGCCATTTCAGTTAGCGGGTTGCAGGCATGAATACAAATGGATTCTCAATAGTAGAAAATGTTGTCATGTGCCGTTCTGAACGGATGCACTTCCTGCAAATTATGCTATTAGAGATTTCTCAACATTGTTTGCCGGAGCAGTATGTCAATGGAACTTCAGGACGAAGTCAGAATAAACGCCAATCGTGACAAGGTTTATCAAGGTCTCAATGACCCCGAGATACTCAAGCAGTGCATTCCGGGTTGCGAAGAGATTGTCAAAAATTCTG
>JBCCYR010000305.1:0-4101 GCA_039189355.1 Pseudomonadota bacterium | reverse complement strand
CTTTATTACGCTTTGTTACCAGCGGCAATGTCGTTTGCGAACTTTTCCCTTATTTTTCAACAACATAAAAGAAAGCGGCAATTGTTACATTACATAACATAACCGCTTTCTCTTGAGATTTGATTGCTCAATTTGCCTGCCTTCTCAAAAATGCGGGTATATCAAGCTGGTCGTCATCCTGTGCAGGTTTCGCAGAAGGGTTGATTCTTCCCATTGAATCCAGCTGATCCCGTTTGGGAGCATATGGATCATTGTCAACGCGTGCCTCGGGCTCACTTCTCGCTTCCGGAGCAGTGTCAGGTGCACGACGAAGTTCCGTTACAGGCTTGGGCATGACAGGAGTTTTAGGGGTGTCCGTTTCATCTTCACGGCTGGCAAAGCTGTTTTTCAGCTTGTTCAGCAAGCCCATGGGTCCCTGGTTTGCCTTTGCTGCATTGTCAGAAGTCGGCGTCTTTTCCTGAACCATGGAAGGGAGAGCTCCCATCGTTGGCATCGGTGTTGTCTTTACAATGCCAGCGGGTTCTTCGGCTGCCGGCGGAACATAGCCCTGGTTTTGAGGCATCAACTCTTCTTCAAGAGCCGACTTGAACTCTTCCTCAATCTCGGGATCAGAGAAAAGTGCCGAAGAAGGCTTGAACGGTTCAAGAACAACACCATTGCTCTCAACCTTTTTCTCTGCTTCCGGTATTGCAATTGCAGCCTTCGCCGCTTCAACTTTGGGCTCCGGCTTCGCAGCGGTTGTTGTAGCTGCCGGAGCAATGGTTGGAGAAGCCATGGCAGGCGCGCTGCGTGTAACCGCCTCGGTGCGTGGTGCGGCAGCAGGACTTTCAGCGCGGCTCGCACTGTTGTCTATGCCTGTGGCAACAACTGAAACCCGGATAACACCTTCAAGATTCTCGTCAAATGTTGCACCCAGAATGATATTGGCATCAGAATCCACTTCTTCACGGATGCGGGTTGCAGCCTCATCCACTTCGAAGAGCGTAAGATCACGACCACCGGTAATGGAGATCAGCAATCCGTTGGCACCGCGCA
The DNA here is from genome assembly GCA_039189355.1 of Pseudomonadota bacterium. Taxonomy (GTDB): domain Bacteria; phylum Pseudomonadota; class Alphaproteobacteria; order Rhizobiales; family Rhizobiaceae; genus JAALLB01. The sequence goes on along the minus strand of JBCCYR010000305.1, from coordinate 3,066 downwards.
TTGAACTCTCGTCCAATAGCGGGTTGGAAATGGCAGCTTCAGCAGCCTGCATGGCGCGGCCCTCACCGCTTGCCTCTCCGGTGCCCATCATTGCCTTGCCCATGTCACGCATGACTGAGCGGACATCAGCAAAATCGAGGTTGATCAGGCCTTCCTTCACCATCAGGTCAGTGATGCATGCAACACCGGAGTAAAGCACCTGGTCAGCCATGCCAAAGGCGTCTGCGAATGTGGTTTTGTCGTTTGCAATGCGGAAAAGGTTCTGGTTCGGAATGACAATCAGGGAATCGACATGCTTCTGCAGTTCGATAATCCCCTCATCTGCAGTCTTCATCCGGCCATTGCCTTCAAACTGGAACGGCTTGGTTACAACACCAACCGTCAAAATACCCATCTCTCTTGCAGCCCGCGCAACAACAGGAGCAGCACCAGTACCGGTACCGCCGCCCATGCCAGCGGTGACAAAAGCCATGTGGGTACCTGTCATGTAGTCCTGGATTTCAGTCATGCACTCTTCTGCTGCAGCACGGCCAACTTCCGGATGCGACCCCGCACCAAGACCTTCGGTAACATCCACGCCAAGCTGGATAACCTTCTCGGCTGCAGACATTGTAAGTGCCTGTGCATCCGTGTTTGCCACAACGAATTCTACGCCCTGTAGACCGCCGTGGATCATGTTGTTAACTGCGTTACCGCCGCCGCCGCCAACACCAAACACGGTGATTTTTGGCTTAAGCTCTGTAATGTCAGGCTTTTGCAAGTTGATAGTCATTTCCTCGTCTCCATTTTGTGGTCAGACGGAAAATCCGCCAGAACCTTTTTTGTGACGTGCCCGTCACATGCCGCATTAAAAACTCTCCCTGATCCAGGACGTTATCCGGCCCCAAGGGCCGCCTGTCCCGGTCAGCAACACATTTCCAAACGATGACGCTTTGGAAAAATTCTCTATTCCCGAAATCTGCGGATAGATCAGCAAACCAACAGCCGCAGAAAATGCCGGTCCCTTGGTAGCCTCGGGCATTCCTGCCACGCCCATGGGCCTGCCCATTCGCACATTGCGTGACAGAACACGCCGTGCAACTTCAACCATTCCGTTCAACTGGCTTGCACCGCCGGTAAGCACAAGGCGTTTGCCGACTGCTTCGGCAAAGCCTGAACTTGCAAGCCTGTCCCGGATGAGTTCGAGCGTTTCCTCGACCCGCGGGCGTATAATCCGGGTAAGCTGCGCACGTGTTACTTGATGGGGCGCATCCATATCTTCTTCAGCAATGGGTGGAACCGTAATCAGTGCGGTCTCGTCACTTGCACCCAGCAGTGCCGAACCGTGCTTGACTTTTATCACTTCAGCATCATCAAGACGGGTCGAAAGACCGCGCGCCAAATCCATCGTCACATGATGTCCGCCGATCGCGATCGCATCCGAATAGACAAACCTGCCATCCATGAACACGGAAAGCGTGGTTGTCCCGCCACCAATATCGATGCAGGCGCAGCCCATTTGCATTTCATCATCCACCAGGGATGCAAGGCCGGCCGCATATGGTGTCGCCACCAAATCTTCTACACTCAGGTGAGAGCGGTTTACGCAATGTTCGAGGTTTCTGAGCGGAGCATTTTCGGCAGTCACGATGTGCATGTCCACACCAAGTTTCGCACCAACCATACCAAGCGGGTTGGAAATGCCATGCTCACCGTCCAGCGAATAACCAATCGGAATGGAATGAACCACGGAACGCTCGGGCGCCAGTGCATGTTGTGCTCCCGCGTGAAGCACCTGCGAAATATCCCGGTCCTGAACTGAATGACCACCCAGAGAAATATCAGCTGAAAACGCCTCACTGACCAGACGGCCTGAGGAAACGTTCACGATCAGCGACTCCACAGTCACACCAGCCATGCGTTCAGCCGCTTCCACAGCCTGACGGATAGCCTGTTCGGCCTGATCAAGATTTACAATGACACCTGACTTGATCCCACGGGACTTCTGGTGGCCAAGACCAATAATCTCAATGCGATGCGTGCGACCAAGCACGGCTTCACTCTCGTTTCTGGGGCTAAGTTTGGCGATCAGACAGCAGACCTTTGATGTTCCAACATCAAGAACGCTTACAACGGTCGGACGCTTATCTGACAGCGGCTTCATGCGTGGCAACATACCATTTTCACGAATGATACTCATGTTCTGTGCCAGCTCCGCTTCAACAGTTTTTCCAGATATTCGCGGCGTTCCTGCGCTGCATCTTCCTCCAGTCGGAGAACAAAACGGTCAGGCAAACGCATATCTATGTGGACCAGTTCCCGGTCGAGAATACCCTTTTGTTTTTGCATCGCATCGAGTTCAGCAAGAGCCTCTTTCCAGTCATGTTCCGGCAGCATAACTTTCGGCCCGTTGCGAAACACAATGTCCCATCGGCGCTTTGCAACACGCACAAATCCGCTGGCGCGTTCCGCAATGGATGGGAATCTTGCAATTACTGATATGAACTCCGAGGCACGCAGGTTTGCACCCTGCCCGACCACTTGGGGCAATTTTAGATGTTCAGGAGACGCCTCGCCCAGAACAACCCCGTCCCTTGCAATGACGGTCACTGCATTGGAGGCTTTCCAGAAAGCAAAAGGCTGACGTTCAACGACATCGACAACAACTGTATCAGGGTAAACCTTTCTGACGGACGCTGACTTGAACCAGGGGTTTTCCAGCAAGGTTTCACGCGCCTGATTGGCATCAAACGTAAAAATCGAACTTTGTAATTGCGATGCCAGCGAAAATTCGATGCCTTTATTGTCGATTGCACTGTTGCCATTGACGATAAGTGCACGGGTTGAAAACCCGACATCCGACATGAAAGCAGAAGCGGTTGCAGGGTTTTCTGCTGACTTGTCGAGCAACATCACACCCAAACCGCCCGCAGTTACAACGGCGAAACCGGCCACAAACATGCTGCGCTTACTGTATGCCTTCAGGTTAAGGGCTGATTGCGCCTTCCTGATGCCACGGCGCATTAAACGGGAGGCAACAATGCCACTACCAGACAAAATGCCATTGGCCCCGACAGAAACAACCGG
>JBCCYR010000304.1:0-4101 GCA_039189355.1 Pseudomonadota bacterium | reverse complement strand
GAGAAATCGTTATGAACCCGATCAATATGAACTTGGCACCCGGTGATGCCATGGTTCTGGCTATTCCCTTGCGGGCATTCTCAATAACTGTTGCAGCGCTTTCTGCCGGCTGCGAAGCATCCTCTTTCGATGACATGGAAAATTCCCCTGTTGTTACAGACAAGAGACCCGGTAAATGCGAAACATTTTCGGGCCGATATCCGGAATTACAGGGTCAAACCGCACTTCACCGTGATGGGTTTGTGCAGCTTTTGTGCAGAGATTGGGAGATTCGTTGAAGACTGATCTTTGAATCAGTCTTCTTTCTTCGGCATCAGACGGAGACCAAGGTCTGTCAGCTGTGCGGCGTCGACATCGCCTGGAGCACCCATCAGCAAGTCCACCGCCTGCTGGTTCATCGGGAACATGGTGATCTCGCGTAAGTTTTTGGCACCGCATAAGAGCATGACGATACGGTCCACACCTGCCGCCATGCCGCCATGGGGCGGTGCACCATACTGGAATGCACGATAAAGGCCACCGAAGCGCTCCTCCACGGTTTCCTTGCTGAGGCCTGCAATTTCAAACGCCTTGACCATGGTGTCCGGCAAGTGGTTGCGGATACCGCCAGAAGCAATTTCAAAACCGTTACACACGAGATCATACTGGAATGCCTTGATGGTCAAAGGATCATTGTTTTCCAGTGCTTCCATTCCGCCTTGAGGCATGGAGAACGGGTTGTGCGAGAATTCAACCTTCTTGTTTTCTTCATCCCACTCATAGAACGGAAAATCGACAATCCAGCAGAGTTCGAACCGACCCTCATCAATGAGGCCATTGTCCTCACCCGCCTTCTGGCGGGCTTCGCCTGCAAAGGAAGTAAATTTTGACGGATCACCTGCAGCGAAGAAAACTGCATCTCCAAGTTCCAGCCCAAGCTGTTGCCGGATTGCTTCAGAACGCTCTTCGCCGATGTTCTTGGCAATCGGACCTGCTGCTTCAAACACACCCTCCAGTTCACGCCAGAAGATGTAACCCATGCCGGGTTGACCGTTTTGCTGTGCCCAGGAGTTCATCCGGTCACATGCCTTGCGGCTACCGGCTCCCTTTACGGGAATTGCCCAAACCTGGTTTTTCTCATCTGCGTCCAAAATCCCTGCAAATACCTTGAAGCCTGAGCCACGGAAATGTTCGGAAACATCCTGCATTTCAATCGGGTTTCTCAGGTCCGGCTTGTCAGAGCCGTATTTGCGGATTGCTTCATCGTAAGGAATACGGCGGAACTCCTGCGTAACCGGTTTTCCTTCCGCAAAATCTTCAAATACACCGCGCAAGACCGGTTCCATTGTGCCAAGCACATCATCCTGCTCAACAAAACTCATTTCGAGGTCAAGCTGATAAAACTCACCCGGCAGACGGTCGGCACGCGGGTCTTCGTCACGGAAGCATGGCGCGATCTGGAAATAGGTGTCAAAGCCGGACATCATGATCAGCTGTTTGTATTGCTGCGGGGCCTGCGGCAATGCGTAAAACTGGCCATGGTGAATACGGCTGGGCACAAGGAAGTCGCGCGCACCTTCGGGAGAAGACGCTGTCAGGATCGGTGTTGAAAACTCGTTGAAGCCTGCATCACTCATGCGGCGGCGCATGGCAGAAATAATCTGAGTGCGCAGCATGATGTTCTTGTGCAGTGTTTCACGACGCAGGTCGAGGAACCGGTAGCGCAGGCGAATGTCTTCGGGATAATCCGGTTCATCAAACACCGGAAGAGGCAGTTCGGCAGCCTTTGAGAGCACTTCGATCTCGCGGGCAAACACTTCAATCTCACCGGTCGGAAGTTTGGGGTTTACCGCTTCCGCATCGCGTGCCTTCACCTCACCAGAAATGCTGATCACCCATTCCCCCCGCACGTCCTCGGCAATATTGAAGGCAGGTGAATCCGGATCGGCTACCACTTGTGTCATGCCATAGTGATCGCGAAGATCGATAAACAGAACACCACCGTGGTCGCGTACACGATGCACCCAGCCGGAAAGGCGGATCGTGTTGCCGACATCCGCGGCACGGAGACCCTCACAGGTGTGGGTGCGATAACGTTCGCTGAGAGAAGCAGTCATGCGTTTTTCCAAGAATTTTCAGATGGCCCAAACGGCGCAAATCAAGTTGTCAGAGAAGTTGCGGGGACAAACACATTTCAAGGCGTATTTGTCAAGAGATACCGGGATTCGTCAGATTGCAAGCAAGATGAATTTTCCAGCAGACAAGTGTTAACACATTCGTTATAGAGGCGCGATGCAAATCATAACTGACACAGATGCACTCGAAAAAGCCTGCAAAGCTGCTGCAAAACATCCATTTTGCACAGTTGATACAGAATTCTTGAGAGAAACCACGTTCTGGCCCGAACTGTGTCTTGTGCAGATGGCTTCCCCCGATGAAGCATGGATTGTAGACGTGCTGGCTGATGGCATCGATCTGACGCCTTTCTTCGACCTTATGGCCAATGAAAGCGTGATCAAAGTGTTTCATGCAGCACGCCAGGATATCGAGATCATCTACAATCTTGCCAATCTCATTCCCCATCCGGTCTTCGACACGCAAGTGGCGGCGATGGTATGCGGGTATGGTGATTCCATTTCCTATGACCAGCTTGTCTACAAGATCACAGGAGAGCAGGTCGACAAGTCGTCACGGTTCACCGACTGGTCCAAACGGCCTTTGAGTGAAAAACAGCTGAACTACGCGCTTGCCGATGTAACGCATCTTCGCGATGTTTATCTATCAATAAAGGCAAGTCTTGAAGAACAGGGGCGCAGCCACTGGGTTACAGAAGAAATGGAAATCCTCACTTCCGAGGGAACCTATGACATGCCACCTGAAAATGCATGGCAACGGCTCAAAATGCGTGTCCGCAAACCCCGTGAGCTTGCAATCATGAAAAAGGTGGCAGAGTGGCGCGAGATTGCAGCCCGCGAATTTAACGTGCCGCGCGGCAGGGTTATAAGGGATGATGCAATCTATGACATCGCAGCCCGTGGACCATCCAACATGCAACAGCTTTCCAACTTGAGGTCTCTTTCAAGAGGCTTTGACAAGCAACGGTACGGCGATGGTCTTCTGGCGGCGATTGCAGACGCAAAGGCAATACCGGACAAACAGCTGCCGCGCTTGCCACGCCAGAAGCAAATGCCAGAGGGATGTGCCGCTGCAACCGAAATGCTCAAGGTACTGCTCAAGCTGACAGTGGAGAAACACGGTGTCGCTGCAAAGATCATAGCGACCGTAGACGATCTTGAAAAAATTGCAGCAAGCGACAGTGCCGATGTTGCCGCGCTGAAAGGCTGGCGCCGCGAACTTTTCGGCAACCAGGCTCTGGAACTCAAGAACGGCAATATTGCACTTGGTTACAACAACCGGAAGATCGTTGTCATTGAAATGGAAAACTAGAAGGTTAAAGTTGGGGCGGAGGACCGAAGAAACCGACTATCTGAATTAATCTGCCATCCTCATCCAGTGTCCCAAAATCAAACCCCTTGATTGTGATTTCTCCATCCGCTTTCACGAATTGCCAGGTGAACAGAATTTTCCCGTGATGTTCACTGTAGCCACTGGTTAGTTCCACCCGTGCTCCCGGTTGGTGCTCATGCAAACCACCAATATGCCGAATGAGAGCCTCTCTGCCTATCGCTTCTGCCGAAGGGTCCTGATAGACGCCATTATCCGCCCAAGCGAATTCCAGCAGTTGTCTGCGTTTGTCTTCGTCAGATTCCAGCCACGCGTCGCCGTATGCGTTTAGAACATCTGAAATTGCCGGCATTCAAGCTCTCCTTGGTGTCCGTGTTGAGAGACTGAAACATTGTACATTCAGGTGCCGATTACAATTTCTATTTCTTCTCCAAGCTCTCTAGCCAAGTTTTCGATCCGGCTCTCAGGCTTTTCTCCCACCATATCCATCAAGGCTTCAGGAATTATCAGCGCTAACGCACCGGCATTGATCCGCTTGAGCTGAAGCTGGGGCAAAACACCTTCCACTGCTGCAGAGAAAAGATAAACAACGCGGAAAAGTGCCGCGAGAAGACGCGCACGCCTGGCACTTTCCGGAGTCAACAGGGTCGAAATCTT
>JBCCYR010000303.1:0-4110 GCA_039189355.1 Pseudomonadota bacterium | reverse complement strand
CAAGCATTGTCGTGACAAGGTGCAGGGCCGCCATGCCGGAAGAACAGGCCGTACAGGCAACGCCGCCCTCCATTGCCGCGATGCGCTGTTCGAGAACGGCTACAGTCGGGTTTGAAATTCGTGTGTAGAGATGCCCGCCCTCCTCCATGTTGTAAAGGGCTGCCGCGTGGCGGGAATCCTTGAACATGTAGGATGTGGTTTGATGGATCGGCACCGCGCGCGAACCGAACTCCTTGTCAGGTACATGCCCGGCATGCAGTGCGAGCGTTTCAAGATCATAAAAATCTGACATCCGGTCTCCTCCGCGATCAGTTCGCAAACCACTGCCAGAATTAACCGGCAATGAAAAGAGTGAAATGCCTAAATATCAAGCGTTCCCTCGGCAATGCGAACCGCTGCACCCGATATGCCCGCATTCACTACTTCACCATCGCGTTTTTCAATGTCGAGATAAATTTGTGAAGGACGCCCCATTTCATAGCCCTGTTCAATCTTGAAGGCCCGTTTTTCGTTGTTGCCCATCTCGTGTTCTGCAATCCAGCCACTCATGGACGCAACAGCGCTGCCTGTTGCCGGGTCTTCCGAGATCCCGAACAGGGGTGCAAACATGCGGGCATGGAAGTCCGTGTCTGGTGCTTCTCCACCTCTGCAAAACACATATGGGTTTGCGGCTATCCCGTCGAACATGGGCTCAACTTCCCGCAAGCTTGTCATGTCTATTGCAACACTCGCAACTGCATCCATGGAAGTGACCGGGACCATGGTATAAGGCACGCCACCATTCCAAAGCCCGCCTCTGGAACTCTCCATAATATCTTTTGAAAGCCCGAGCGACTTTGCCCATCCCTCGGCGTCAAACGCATGATCAATTGGCGTTGACACTTTCGGCAAACCAAAACGGACTGTTCGACCGTTGTCGCCGTCTGAAACCTTGCAGGTAACAGGCCCGACATTCTCCTCAAGCACTAGTTCGGCGCCATCCTCCAAGTGATTCAATTGACTCAACAAAATTGCAGTACCGACAGTTGGATGTCCAGCAAACGGGAGCTCATGAACGGGCGTGAAAATTCTGATCCTTGCTGTACCGCCATCGGTCTCCGGCGGCATGACAAACACCGTTTCCGAGAGGTTGAATTCTGCGGCAATCGCCTGCATCGACTTGTCATCCAGCCCGTCACTATCTAGAACCACAGCCAAAGGATTGCCTGCCAATGGCTGGTTGGTAAAAACATCAAGCGTGTGGAAGCGTCGTTTCATTTCTGATTTCCTGTTTCAAGGGAGAGACATGCTCAATCTGACCACATCACTTAATCCTGCTGCACGCAAGACGATTTCGTTTGCCCGCCCTAAAGAAGAAAACGACAACACATCTTCCTGTTAACCATGTTCCATAACTCTTGAGAGCAAATCGCCACATTGAATTGACTTATCGACCGCCCGGATGTTTGTTAACACTTTATTAACCGTGTTTTTGGGCGATTGTAATGAGTATGCGCAGTTTCATCGTGGGTATTGCTTTGGCGATACAGGCAACACCTGCCGCTGCCAATGGCAATCCAGTCCACATGGTTACAACCGGCCGCACTTCCCAACCCATCGGCCACTACAATTACTGCAAATTATATCGCTCGGACTGCCGGATAAAAAGCCGCGACACGATAGCCCCAAAACTGACACGGGAGCGCTGGAAGGAACTGGTTGAAGTCAACGCCTACTCCAACGCGACTGTTGCCCCTTATACAGACCAGGAAATCTACAACGTGGAAGAGCATTGGACTTATCCGACCAGCTATGGTGACTGCGAAGATTATGTCCTGATGAAACGCCACATGCTGATGCAGCGCGGCTGGCCTCCTTCAAGCTTGTTGATCACTGTCGTTCGACAGCCCAATGGCGAAGGTCATGCTGTTCTGACGGTGAGGACCGATCGGGCTGATTATGTTCTGGACAATCTGGACGGCAAAATCCGTCCCTGGAACAAAACACCTTACACGTATCTCAAGCGCCAGGATGTGAAACATTCAGGCCGCTGGGCGGATATCCGCGATACGAAATCACCCTCTTCTTGAGTTCCGGCTTTTAATTGGAAAATTGGTCGATGGCCTGCACTGCAGAGAAGTAACTGAGACTTAGGTTTCCGTTAAACGATCAGAAGGTTCAAAGCTGTGACACCTGATATTTACCCAATGCACGAATATACAGTATGCATTCAATGTCACTGTTGCAGGAAATTGTGTGCTTAACTTCTCCTTCTGAACCTACATAACTACCTGCTGCCAAAGATTGGGCTTGAGAAAGCTCGCCTGCGCCGTGTTTCACAATTCCCTTAACCAGAACTGCCTTCAGACTTTCACCGGTTCCCACAAGTGTACCTGAAAATCCAGAAGGAAGCTTAATGAAAGTGCCATTCAACTCTCCATCGACCGGTTGGCCCCAGAGGAAAGCTATCTCAGGGCTTAACTCGTCGTTTTTTTCGCCATGCTTGATCCATTTTACGTCTGACGAATCCATCCAGACAACATTACGTTCTTCCATGTTTATAGGACGTTCGCCGTTGTCGAAGGCTTCAATAGACGGTCTCACAAGATATGGGCCGGATAGAATCTCCAGGAAAGCAGTTCCACCTGTTGGGCCTACAGCAGTGATATGAACCTCTCCAGCAGGTTGTGTCCAAAATGACCCCGGTTCCATCCAGAGATTCTGGGCATCTTCATCACCGTTGAACACAGTGCCTTCAATTACAACTGCGCGGTATGTGATATTGTGTATGTGGGGCGGTGAAGCAAACCCCTCTGCGAATGTAATCAGAGCACCGCTTGGAACATCTTTTCTGATATCCCCCCACAAAACACCAGCCTGTGGGCTTGCATCACCGCGAGCAGGATTGAGTGGAATAAACTCCACAGCGCCCCGCGGGACGACATCAACGATGGGTGCTGCCAAAGCCAAACTGTTCGATAGCGTCACACTAGCCATGATCATAAGGATTTTTGCGATATTTTTCATTTGGCTTTCTCAATTACTTTCTTGCATTTTCATTCCTGCTACAGATATAGAGTTCGTTTTCACGGAATAATCTGCCAATTTAAGAAAATACTGTTTGGTAATTCAGAATAATGACTCTTGACCCAAAATCGCTTGAACTCTTCGTTCGCATCGCAACAATTGGTGCAATCGGAAAAGCGGGTACCGAATTGGGCTTCTCGAGAACCGCTGCTACAGAGCGGCTTCAGGAACTTGAAACAACGGTTGGCACCCAACTTCTACACAGGACTACCCGAACCGTTTCTCTAACTGCGGATGGAGAGGCTTTTTTAATTCATGCGAGGCGTATTCTATCAGACATTGATGAAGCGCTCTCAGAGTTACAAGATCAAACACCGCGCCTTTCAGGTCAGTTGCGGATCGCCAGTTCCGCATCTTTTGGCCGTAAATTTTTGGTGCCAATCGTAGCAAAATTCATGGAATTGTACCCCAAACTTTCAGTGCAGTTGCATTTGAGCGATACGCCGTTTGACATCGTAAAAAACGGTTATGATCTCTCCATCCGCCTTGGCAGCCCTGGATCATCCAATTTAAAATCCCGCCATATCGGCGAAAGTCAGCGTATATTCGCCGCCGCACCATCCTATCTTGAGAAGCATGGCGCCCCAACGGAACTTGATGAATTGCGCAAACACAATTGCATTATTCGTTCTGACATACGCACTTGGCAAACACGCAGGCCCAACGGGAAAAATGAAGATTTCAGGGTCTCTGGCAACTTTGATACAAACCTTGCAGAAGCAGTAACAGAAGCTCTGCTGGCAGGTGTTGGAATAGCACGCAAATGTAAGTGGGAAGTTGCAGAATATCTCGAAACTGGCGAACTTGTAAGAGTTTTGGATGACCATACTGTTATGCCGCAATGGGGTATATTTGCGGTCCGGCCCGGCTTGCGAAAACCGCCTGCGAGGGTGAGTTCGTTCATCGACTTTATAGAACAAGAGTTTAAGAAAATTCCTGCTCTAACCAAAACGATATCTTGTTAGCTGGTTTTGGTTAGAGCAGGAATTTTCTTAAACTCTTGTTCTATAAAGTCGATGAACGAACTCACCCTCGCAGGCGGTT
>JBCCYR010000302.1:0-4112 GCA_039189355.1 Pseudomonadota bacterium | reverse complement strand
CAATGTTTTCAGAAGTCGGCTCCCTCAAGGTAACTTCAACTGCACGCTCGTCAACAGTGCGGGCCCGCCCTCTTACATTTGCCTCACGCAACTTTACGCGTACGTCTTCACGCAGTGCATCAAGCCTTTCAGTAATGAGTTTTTCCTCATCCACCTGCATCAGCAAATGGGCGCCGCCCTTTAGATCGAGACCGAGGGTCATCTGATAATGGGGAAGCCAGTTTGGTATCTTCTTTGCCTGTTCTTCACTAAGCAGGTTCGGCACAGCAAAAACAATCCCGGTCAGTACGGTCAGCAGGATTGCAACAATTTTCCATTTGGAGAAATAAAGCATCGAAGAATGGCTTTCACACTATCAAAATCTAGGAACTGGCTTCGCCCTTGACCTGCACATCGGCTATCAGGGCGCGTCTGATGCGAACTTTGGTGTCCTTGGCAATTTCCACCTCTACTTCGTTGTCATCAATAACTTTGGTTACCTTTCCAACGATACCACCGCCAGTAATAATCGTGTCATTGCGACGGATGGCTGCAAGCATTGCTTCACGCTGTTTCGCCTGCTGGCGTTGCGGACGTATGATCAGGAAATACATGATCACAAAAATCAAAATGAAAGGAAGAAGATTTAGAACTAAATCGGCACCACCACCGGTGGCTTGTGCATAAGCCGGGGTCACAAACATCGGGACCATACTCCTGAATAATATTTAAAATAAGCCGACCGGACAGCCCAGTTCACGTTCTACTCCACTTATGTGTGTTGAGTAGACAATTCAAGAATCTTGACGCCCGACCCGCAAGTCGAGCGGAATATACCTTTCCAGACCTCAAATGCAATCAATATGCACAGGCTCTTTATCTGTAAACACAGCAATGATACTCCGTTTCAGCAAATGCATGGAGTACTGTTTGTGGATAATGACGCGCTAGATTTGTTAAACAACAACCTTCAACGTATTGGCGATCTGCTGGAACGTCATTATGCGGAAAACAAACCGCGGGTTGATCTCGATGATGCAGATGCGTTCGTCTGGCATTCCGAAACCGGTAACCTGCATCCTGTGGGAACCGTCAACCGGGTTGAAATGAACCTGCTGAAAGGCATTGACCGCGTCCGCGACATTTTGCTTGAGAATACTGAACGGTTTGCAAAAGGTTTTGCTGCAAACAACGCCCTGCTTTGGGGCGCGCGGGGCATGGGCAAGTCATCGCTGGTCAAAGCCGTTCATGCGGAGCTCCAGGCTTCCGTTCCGGACAGCAAACTGAAACTGGTCGAGATTCACCGCGAAGACATCAACTCCCTGCCCGACTTGCTCTCCGTTTTGCGCGGAAAACCTCACCGGATTATTCTGTTCTGTGACGACCTTTCCTTCGATCATGATGATACATCATACAAGTCGCTGAAAGCAGCTCTCGACGGCGGCATAGAGGGCCGTCCGGAAAACGTCATGTTTTACGCCACCTCAAACCGCCGCCACCTGCTTCCAAGGGACATGATGGAGAATGAACGCTCAACTGCCATCAACCCATCGGAAGCCGTGGAGGAAAAAGTATCCCTGTCGGACCGCTTTGGCCTTTGGTTGGGATTCCACAAGTGCAGCCAGGACGAGTATCTGGAAATGATTGATGGTTATGCATCCCGGTTCGGCCTTGGAACAGACAAGGAAAGCCTGCATCATCAGGCACTTGAATGGGCCACAACCCGTGGAAGCCGTTCAGGACGCGTTGCTTGGCAGTTCATTCAAGATATCGCTGGTCGCGAAAGCAAAAACACCATCTGAGACAGGCTCAGATGGCGTTTCCGTAACTGATAGGGATATCAGATAAACCTTATGCACCGGCAAGGTATTGTTTTGGGTCAACCGGCTTTGATTCCTTGCGCAGTTCGAAATGCAGTTTCGGGCGATCTGCGTTTCCGGTCTTTCCTGAGCGGGCGATAATCTGCCCCCTGCGGACACTGTCACCCTTTTTCACCTCAAATTCCCGATTGTGGGCATAGGCAGAAACCCAGTCATCCTCATGGCGCACCAGAACAAGGTTGCCATATGCGGAAATCTCGTTTCCGGTGTAGATTACAACACCGTTTTCAGCAGCCCGAACAGCCGTACCTTCAGGAACAGAGATGTCGACCCCTTCGTTTTTGCCGTTGGATGATGGTGCGCCAAATTCGGAAATGACCCGTCCCTTGACCGGCCAGCGGAATTCGGAAATTCCTGTTCGTGCTGGTGCAACCACTTCCGGCTCGCCTTTTGACGTTGTTTCCGGTGTCTTGAGGGAACCGGTTACAATCGGATCCACACCAGAAGGCAGGTCCTTGACTGAAGCAGTTGTTGTATTATCGACCGCGCCAGGCAGAGTAAGCTTTTGTCCGATCCGTATATTGTTGCCGGACAAACCATTTACACGTTTGATTTCAGAAACCGTTGTGCCGTAGCTGGCTGCAATTTTTGACAGGCTGTCACCCGAACGCACGGTATGAGAACCCGTATCAACCGAACCTGTTACAATGCCGTAATCAGGCGTTTTTTCGTTTTCTGTCGGCGCAATTGTATGCGTTTTCGGCACATAGCGCTGTTTGGAAACATTATCCGCGTTCCCTTCCGGAGAAATTGCCGCGACTTCCGTGTATGGTCTCTTGGTCGGAACGCGTACATCAACGTTCTTTGCTTCACCGACATAGCCTATACCTGCGCTGGCAGCACGGGTTTTGGGATCGTTGTCCGGAGCAGATATGGCGGCGTCTCTTGAGAAAATGTAGTTCGGAATAATAACGCGATGACCCGCCTTCAAACCGTCCGCGGCTGAGAGGCCATTGACCTTGCGGATTTCGTTGACGGGAACACCGTAACGTTTGGAAAGATTATACAACGTCTCGCCTTCGCGGATCGTGATCGTTGTTCCGCCTGTGGAAGTCCAACCTGCTTCGCGTGCAGAAACCGGTTGCACTGAAGCTGTAGTCGTAGTGTCGGTTTTTGCAGGCGCAATATAAACCGTGTCGCTTTCGGGCTTGGGCGGCGTATAGGTAACAGGCTTGGACTGCGGCTTACTTTCCAGCTTGGGCAAGGACGAACTAGAAATCTGGCTGGAACCTTTCCACTGGGAGGATGTTGCAGAGGCCTGATACGACGGGGCCGGTGAAGTGTATGACGCAAGCGGTTGGCGCGACTGCGCGAAAGTCGGCTCCGGATTGTGATAAACGCCTTGCAGCACAGCTTGCGGTGCAACAGGCTTTAAAGGCTCGAACCTGCCGCCCGTACTAGCAGTCGTTGTCGGATCGATTGTCCCCGGATACGGATTTTGCACATTTGAAGTCTGTTGAGGAACAGCTTCTTCATAAATAGAACGATCAAAACGCTGAAAGCCGGAACTGCATCCGGCTACAACAATCCCCAAGACCCCCAGAGACGACGCCTTCAAAAGACGTTTCATACTACTATTCAATACAACCGAACGCATACCCAAAACTCTAATTGCTATTCGAAACTGGGATTCATTAAAGCCTGTTAATGTTACTGATCAGTTAAGCAATTCACGAAAATTCAAATTTCCCTTAGGTAACACTATGCCACTCAATGGCGCGGGAAATGCCTTTGATTGCATGCTGCGTCCGGATGGGGAACAGGTTTTCTACCTGCAACCTTGAGCCAATCTTGGTGAATTTTTTCATGACCTGCTCTTCCCCGGCAGGCCCAACCGGCGCAATCATGATGCCGTTTGAGGCAATGTTGTCTATGAAACCCCGCGGAATGTCCTCAAATGCAAAGTTTGAGACAATACGATCACTTATCCCAAGCTCGGTTCCAGCGGCCGAACCATCCATCAGCTTCACAATTACATTGTCGAGACCAAGCTGGCTCAACCTTGCTGCGGCTTTTTCATGCAGTGTGCGGTATCGCTCAAATGTGGTCAGCTTTTCAACCAAAACCGCAATGAGTGCGGCCTGATAACCGGTGCCCGTTCCCAGTTCCAGAACACGATGCTGAGGCTCCAGATCAAGCGCTGCAAGTATGCGCGCAACCATGGATACAGCGGTCATGGATTGACCGCATTCAATCGGCATCTGGCCGGGGGCGTAAGCTTCCGTGATATGAATGATCGGTACAAAATTCTTG
>JBCCYR010000301.1:0-4157 GCA_039189355.1 Pseudomonadota bacterium | reverse complement strand
GCCAGATGGGTGTCAAATATGCCGATTGCTGAGTAAAGCTGGAAAAATGGCAGAGCAAATACTGCGGCTGGGGCCATGCGGTTGGTCAGAAGCCAGAAGAACAGGTGCTTGTCTCCCACAAACCTGTATCGCGAAAAAGCATAGGCGGCAGGCAAAGCAACCGCCACGGACAGCACCGTATTGATCGACACATAGATGATTGAGTTGATGTATCCGTTATACCAGGTCGGATCAGTGAAGATCGTGCGGTAATTGTCCAGGGTAAATTCCTGCGGGAAAAGGGTGAAAGATCCAAGTATCTCGTTCGTTGTCTTGAATGACATCGAAACGAGCCAGTAAATCGGCAGCATGAGGAATATGATGTAGATTGTGGGAATGAGCCAGCTGTATCGTTTCATGCTCTAGTTCTCCTCATCCCGGGTCATGACGGTGTAGAAAATCCAGCTGGTAAGCAGGATTACCAGGAAATAAATCAGGGACATGGCCGCAGCCGGCCCCAGATCAAACTGCCCGAGCGCTATCTTTACAAGATCGATTGACAGCAATGTTGTGGAGTTGCCCGGACCACCTCCTGTCAAGACTGATGGTTCTGTGTAGATGTTGAAGGAGTCCATGAAACGCAGAAGAATTGCGATTGTGAGGACGCGCTTCATTTTCGGCAGTTGAATATAACGGAACACCGCCCATGAGCTTGCGCCATCAATTTTTGCCGCCTGATAGTAGGCATCGGGAATTGAAACCAACCCTGCATAAGCAAGCAAGACAACCAGTGATGTCCAGTGCCATACATCCATCAGGATCAAGGTGAACCATGCATCTCCCGGTTGACGGGTGTAGTTATAGTCAAACCCGATTGTATTCAGCGTTTTGCCGAGAAGGCCGATATCGGGGAGGGCGAAGATATTCCACATGGAGCCCACGACATTCCACGGTATGAGCAGTGGCATTGCCATCAGGACAAGACAGACGGATACCCAGATGCCCTTGCGGGGCATGGCGAGTGCGATAATCACGCCAAGCGGCACCTCAATCGCGAGAATTGAGAATGTGAAGAACAGCTGCCGTCCGAGCGAAGCGTGAAAACGGTCGGAAGTTAAAACATCTTCAAACCAAGTCAGGCCTGACCAGAAAAACACGTTATTGCCAAAGGTTTCCTGGACCGAATAGTTCACGACAGTCATCAGGGGAACAATGGCGTTGAACGCCACAAGTATCAGTACCGGGAGGACAAAGAACCAAGCTTTCTGGTTTACGGTCTTGTTCATGCCGCCTCCAAACCGCAAAGCCGGCCATTTGAGTAGATCCGGGTTGCGGCGGGATCAAAACTGATTTTGGTGTTCCCGGATGGCACTTCCTGATCTTCGCTGATCAGCATTTTCAGGGAATGGCCGGCGCACTCAATATCAACGATTTTGGAACGCCCGACATCTGCTACCTTGGATACCTTGGCATCAAGTCCGGTTTTTGCGAAATGGACAAATTCCGGACGAACGCCGATGACGGTATCACTGTCATTGTCACCGGCCTTGTTTTCCGTCTTGATCTTGTGTCCGTCAAGAAGTGCTGATCCGTTGTTGATCTCGCAGGGTATGATGTTCATGCCGGGCGAGCCGATGAAATGCCCTACAAAGGTGTGCTCCGGGCGTTCAAACAATTCTTTCGGTGTGCCGATCTGGACCACTTCTCCGACATTCATCACCACGACCTTGTCAGCAAAGGTAAGCGCTTCGGTCTGGTCATGGGTGACATAGATCATGGTATTGTTCACCCGCGAGTGAAGCTCTTTCAGTTTCGAGCGCAACTGGAATTTCAGATGTGGATCAATAACCGTCAGCGGCTCATCAAAGAGAATTGCGTTTACATTGGTGCGTACCAGTCCACGGCCTAGCGAAATTTTCTGTTTTCCATCTGCCGTCAGACCCGATGCACGACGATCAAGCATTGCCGTCAAGTCTGTCATGGCCGCAATCTCTTCCACCCGGTGCCTGACTGTTGTTTCCTCGACACCCCGGTTGCGCAGGGGGAAAGCAAGATTGTCGAAAACCGTCATCGTGTCATACACGACCGGGAACTGGAACACCTGCGCAATATGCCGTTCTTCCGGCGAGGCATGGGTTACATCTTCATCGCCGAACAGGACTTTGCCATGCGAAGGATCGAGCAAGCCGGAAATAATGTTCAGCAGTGTGGTCTTGCCACAGCCAGACGGGCCAAGCAAAGCATAGGCGCCACCGTCCTGCCATTCCAGGTTGAGTTCTTTCAAAGCCCAGTCTTCATCTTTTGCCGGGTTTGAAAGATAGCTGTGTTTGAGACCGGATAGTTTTATGCGCGCCACTTTTACACTCCTCCAACTGACACAAACCTGCCATTGGCTGCAAAGAAAAGGCAATTTGCTGCATCGAAGTGAAGTTCGGCCCTGCTGCCGGAATCGAAAGAATGAATGCCGTGTGACAATGAAATCCACGAATGTCCAAATGCATCGAAATGTATGGTGCTTTCTGATCCGCTCAGCTCCGCAACCTTGACGGTGCCGGAAATTTTGACCGGTTTCCTGCCTGCTTTCTCAGGTGTCACGTGATGGGGTCGAATCCCGACGGTATATTCACCATCCTCCAGTTTGTCCCCGGAAACAGTCCACGAAACATTCTCGTTCAATGTAATCCGGTTACCTGACTTCGTAACCAAGGCGGTGTTTATCGGAGGTTCGGAAAAGACCTTGGCACTCGTAAGGCTTGCCGGTTTTCTGTAGACTTCACTGCTTGAACCAAAGTCAGCGACAGCGCCTTCGTGAAGGGCTGTTGTGTATCCTCCCAGCAACAAGGCCTCTGCCGGTTCTGTTGTCGCATAGACCACAATACAGTTGCGCTCTGCAAAAATTCTGGGAAGTTCATCGCGCAATTCCTCACGCAATTTAAAGTCGAGATTGGCAAGCGGCTCGTCCAGCAAGACGAGATCAGAATCTTTCACCAGTGCACGCGCCATGGCCGTTCGTTGTTGCTGGCCGCCCGAGAGTTCAGAAGGGCGGCGGTCAAGCATCGCAGAAATTTTCATCAGTTCTGCCATTTCAACAACGCGTTTTTTTATTTCATCAGATGACAACCTTCCCACTCTCAGGGGTGATGCGATGTTGTCAAAAACGCTCATGTTCGGATAGTTGATGAACTGCTGATAAACCATCGAAACGTTACGTTTCTGGACAGCAACACCGGTCACATTCTTCCCATCGAACCAGATTTCGCCTGAGGTTGGTTTTTCAAGGCCGGCCATCAACTGCATCAAGGTTGTTTTGCCGGCGAGCGTTGTACCAAGCAGAACATTGAAGTGACCGGGCTCGAGAGCCAGGTTTACCGGGTGTATATGGGTCTCGGCAGCAATACGTTTGCTGACTTCCTTCAGTTCAAGCACGGCTGCTTTCCGGGGGTTGTTTTAAAGGTTGGCCCGGCACGATTGCTCGCGCCGGACCGGCTCAGTCGGGAGATTAAGCCGCTGATTATTGTGCCCACCTGGCAACCAGCTCATCATAGTTGACGGTTTTGCCTTGCGGTTTCTCATTGTCAAGCTTGGCTTTCGCGCCACCTTTGCCAAGCCATTCGGACGGGTCCTTTTCATCATTCAGACGTGGGCCGCAACCACCGTAGGTGTTGTTGGCCTTGTCCGCACGTTCCATGCGGGACATGATTGTATCCATCTCTTCTGCAAGGCGGTCCATGGCTTCCTGTGGTGTGAACGCACCGGAATTCACGTCACCAATCTGCTGCCACCAAAGCTGTGCGAGTTTCGGATAATCCGGAACGTTGACACCGGTTGGCGACCAGTTCACCCGGTCCGGAGAGCGGTAGAACTCAATCAGGCCACCGAGTTTTGGAGCGCGTTCGGTAAAGCTTTCATGGTTTACGGTAGACTCGCGAATGAAGGTAAGCCCAACGTGGCTTTTCTTCACATCGACAGTCTTGGAAACCACGAACTGTGCATAGAGCCATGCAGCCTTGGCGCGGTCGGTTGGTGTGGATTTCAAAATGGTCCATGAACCTGCATCCTGATAGCCGAGCTTCTGGCCTTCTTCCCAATAAGGGCCATGTGGCGATGGTGCCATTCTCCACTGCGGATTTCCATCATTATCGACGGTGTTGTTGCCTTCGGATTTCGGGGCAACCATT
>JBCCYR010000300.1:0-4162 GCA_039189355.1 Pseudomonadota bacterium | reverse complement strand
GGCGCGAACCGCATTGTTGAAAAATGCAGGCTATCGCTCGCCAGAACCGTTTCCTTCACCTTCGATGGCCAAACCTACAACGCGCTTGAAGGCGACACGCTTGCCTCTGCCCTGCTGGCCAATGGCATCCATCTGGTAGGACGGTCGTTCAAGTATCACCGCCCGCGCGGCATTCTGGGCTCCGGTCCTGAAGAGCCTAACGCTCTGATGGGCATCGCACGCGACAGTGCTCGCTTCCAGCCAAATGTCCGCGCTACCTGTCAGGAAGTGTTCGACGGAATGAAGGCAACAAGCCAGAACCGGTATCCGTCGCTTGAGTTCGATGTTGGTGCAGTCAATGACATGATGGGCCGCTTCTTTCCGGCAGGCTTTTACTACAAGACCTTCATGTGGCCGAACAAGGCATGGCTGAAAGTCTACGAACCGGTTATCCGCCGCGCAGCAGGCCTTGGCGAATCTCCAACTGAGGCAGACCCGGATCACTACGCAAACCGCTTCGCCCATTGCGAAGTACTGGTGATTGGTGGTGGTTCAGCAGGCCTGATGGTAGCAAAGACTGCCGCAAAATCTGGCAAACGCGTCATGATCGTTGACGAAAACCCCATGTTGGGGGGAAGCCTTCTTTCGGACAGTCAGGTGAAAATTGACAGGAAATCAGGTTCCGATTGGGCAGAGAGCGTTGTCTCCGAACTGGAAGCAATGGACAATGTGACGGTACTCTCCCGCACAACTGCCTTTGGCTACTACAACCACAACATGGTGACATTGGTTGAGCGCGTAACCGAGCACATGTCCCAACCCGATCCGGAACTGCCACGCGAACGCATGTGGCAGGTACGTGCCGGAAAGGTCATTCTCGCTACCGGAGCCATTGAACGGCACATCGTGTTCCCGGACAACGACCGCCCGGGCATCATGATGGCTTCTGCCGCCGGGAACTACCTCAATCATTATGGGGTTACTGTTGGTGCCAATGTCGGTGTTTACACAAGTTGTGATTCAGCCTGGACCGTTGCCTTTGATCTGAAGGAAGCGGGCGTAAACATCCCCGCAATCGTTGATTTGCGCACAGATATTGATGACGCACTTCTCACAAAAGCCAGTGACCTTGGCATCAAGGTACTCAAAGGTCATTCGGTTACCGGAACCAAAGGCCGCCTTCGCGTGAAGTCGATGGATGTTGAACCCGTAAACGGAAGTGCAAAGCAATCCATCGAAATCGATTGCCTACTGATGTCCGGAGGCTGGACGCCTTCCATTCACTTGTTCTCACAGTCCCGCGGCCGGGTAAAGTTTGATGAGGAAAGCGGCAGCTTTCTACCGGACATTTACACTGAAAATTGTGTGAGCATCGGTTGTTGTAATGGCACCTTTGACATGAATGCTGCATTGGCAGAGGCTGCGGCTGCAGCAAAAGAGGCTGTAGGCGGCCGCGCAGTCAAAGCACCGAAAATCGAAAACGCACCTTCCATGCAAGGCTACAAGATCGGTTCAGCAAAAGGTGCGGGACCGGATGATTTTACGAAAGCCTTCGTCGATTTCCAGAACGATGTGACAGCCAAGGACATTCGCCTTGCTGTTCGCGAGGGCTTCCAGTCCATTGAGCACGTGAAGCGTTACACCACGACTGGCATGGCATCTGACCAGGGCAAGATGTCCAACATGCACGGCCTGGCAATTGCTGCTGAAATGCTGAACAAGCCGATCCCGGAAGTGGGTCTCACAACCTTCCGCTCGCCCTACACGCCTGTCACTTTCGGTGCACTGGTAGAGCACAACAAGGGCGAACTCTTTGATATAACCCGTCGTACGCCGATGCATGCTTGGCATGATGCGCATGGTGCCGTCTACGAAGACGTCGGCAACTGGAAACGTGCCTGGTATTATCCGAAGCCGGGAGAAGACATGCATGCAGCCGTCAACCGAGAATGCAAGGCTACCCGCGAAGCTGCCGGCATCTTCGATGCTTCGACACTCGGCAAGATCGAGGTCGTCGGACCCGACGCCGTCAAGTTCATGAACATGATGTATACCAACCCCTGGGACAAGCTGGCAGTCGGACGTTTGCGCTACGGCATCATGTGCCGTGAAGACGGGTTCATTTATGACGATGGCGTTGTTGCCCGGATTGCGGAAGACCGTTTCCATGTAACGACCACAACCGGTGGTGCACCTCGCGTTCTCAACATGATGGAAGACTATCTTCAAACCGAGTTCCCGGAATGGAAAATCTGGTTGACATCCACTTCTGAACAATGGGCCGTTATCGCGGTTCAAGGGCCGAAGGCACGCGAAATCATCGAACCTTTGGTAGAAGGCATTGATCTTTCGCCAGAAGCTCAACCGCACATGAGTGTCGCACACGGCAAAATCTGTGGCGTGGAAACCCGTCTGATGCGCATGTCATTTACAGGCGAAACCGGCTACGAAATCAACGTGCCTGCGGATTACGGCCAACAGGTCTGGGAAGCCATCTACGAGCGCGGCGAGCCGATGGGACTAACCCCTTATGGTACCGAAGCCATGCACGTGATGCGGGCCGAAAAAGGTTACATCATCGTCGGTCAGGACACTGACGGAACGGTAACACCATACGATGCGAATGTCGGCTGGGCCATTGGCAAGAAGAAGACCGATTTTGTCGGCATCAAGGGACTTCAACGACCCGATCTGGTTGCAGAAGGCCGCCGTCAGCTGGTTGGACTGAAAACCATTGATCCAAAAATCGTTCTGGAAGAAGGCGCGCAGATTGTCGATGATCCGAACCATCCAATCCCGATGCCAATGATCGGTTTCGTTACCTCATCCTACTGGTCGGAATGCCTTGGTCATTCGATTGCGATGGCACTGATCGAAAACGGCCACAACCGGACGGGCGAAACGATTCACATCCCGATGCCGGACGAAATCATAAAGGCGGAGATATGCTCTCCGATCTTTTACGATCCGCAAGGAGGCAAGGTAAATGGCTGAAGCAGCACAACGTATCCACCCGCTTGAAGACCGTGTATTCGGCGGAAATGGTGTATCCCTTGCACCGCTTGAAACATGCGAACGCATTTCCCTGCGGGCTGAAAGTAAAGCCGTTGCTGGCCTTGGAAAGGCAATCGGCCTTACCCTGCCCTCAAAACCGCGAACCTCCATAACCAAGGGAGAAACATCTGCTCTCTGGATAGGCCCGGATGAATGGTTTGTGACAGCCCCGGACGGCACCGATCTGGAAAGCAAGCTGAACAAGGTGAAGACCGGCCTGTATTCAGTGGTCTCCATCAACCATCGCAATACTGCCATCATGATTTCAGGCACCAAGGCTGTCACTACCCTAAACAGTGGTTGCCCGCGCGATCTGTCAGGTGAAGCATTTCCGGTGGGCGCCTGTTCGCGCACCATTCTCGGAAAAGCCGAAATCATTCTCTGGCGGACTGCAGAAGATGAATTCCGCATCGAATGCTGGCGGTCTTTTTCAGACTATGTCTGGAAATATCTCATCGACGCAGCACGTTCTGCATGATTGCATAACGACTGCTTAAACATCTGACAATTCCGGCAAGCCGTGATATTTGGGTGCGCAACAAAGGCTAATGTGATTCCGTATGCCCCATATCAACCGCCTGGTTCTCAATTTCCCCGGTTTTGAAACCACCACAGCCGTTCACCAGATTGAACGCCTCACCGCTGGTGGCATGAAAACCGCTGACCTGTGGAACTTTGAATTAAGTGCCGGAAAGACAGATGAAAACGGGCAGTCACACAAGACAGTGACAAACTTCGACTCCTCCGGCGAAGGCTGGACTGCAAACACACGATATGTCCAGTTCTCGTGGTCCGACATCATCGGGCGATACGAGAACACACCATACCCGCAAAGCCTGTTCTTCCACTTTCCGAAATACCTTTCATTCATCCTGGACGGGTCTGTGCGAAAATACGCCAAAGCCAGCCGCCGTTACTGGGGCTTCACGATCTATCCCATGTTGCTGATGATTTTGTTCTCAGTCCTTTCTGGTGGATTGATGTACTGGCTCCTGTCCGGATTTGACCTGCATTGGATATTGATCGCCATTCCGGCGTTCGTGTTGTTTCTCGTCTTGTGCAAATATCCCGGTGACAGGTTCTACATAAATCTCTCCGTGAATGACTGGGCTTTTGCCCGTGACATGTG
>JBCCYR010000299.1:0-4186 GCA_039189355.1 Pseudomonadota bacterium | reverse complement strand
CCGAATGCATGCTCAATTCCATGCATTTGCAATACTTTTACAAATGCTTCTTCTGTAGTCATCTTCATGGGGTGCATCCTTCTCGTCTGAAAACGGTAATAATGGGAATAAATGTCCCGAAACTGGCCCTATTTGAATTGCTGCAGAGGATTTCTTCTAGGTCCAGATGTGAGGTTGCTTAGTTCCAATTATCAAGTCTCGCTGAAACTAAGTGCAGAATGTTTATGACATTTCTTCAATGGTTGATGCAATTCTTGCCACGCCCTCCGGAATTTTGGCCCTTCGGATAGAGGAATAAGCGATGCGGAAGTAATTCTTGGGAGCATCCGGTGTTCCAAAGAAAGGTGATCCCGGATCAATCAATACGCCACGCTCCATCAAGGTATCGGCAAGATGATCCGTATTGAGATTTTCCGGCCCCTTGATCCAGAAGCTTGTTCCACCGAATTTGGCAGCATTGGCATCGACCAACCCATGTTCTGTTAGCGCTTCGGCCATCGCCTCCCGTCTTTCAGCGTACTTCTTTTTTAACTTGCGCATTTGCGAACCGTAATGCCCCAGCGCCATGAAATAGGCCGCTGTTCGCTGGCTGTGGCCCGGAGGATGGCGGAACATCAGGTGCCTCAGGTTGCGGGCTTCACTGACCAGAGCGT
Organism: Pseudomonadota bacterium; assembly: GCA_039189355.1. Classification (GTDB taxonomy): domain Bacteria; phylum Pseudomonadota; class Alphaproteobacteria; order Rhizobiales; family Rhizobiaceae; genus JAALLB01. Next base: position 3,533 of record JBCCYR010000299.1, on the reverse strand, counting down.
CCGGACCGGCCAGATATCCAAGACGCAAGCCGGGAAAGAGCGATTTTGAGAAGCTTCCGATGTAAACGACGCGTGCCTTTTCATCCATCGATTTGAGCGCCGGGGAAGGAGGAGCGAGAAAGTTCATTTCAAACTCGTAATCATCTTCAATGATCACGAAGTCATGTTTTTCAGCGAGTCGTAACAGTTCCTTGCGGCGTTCCACAGGCATGGTCGCTGTAGTTGGCGACTGATGGCTGGGTGTTATGAAGATAACATCGCATCTTGAGAGCTTTTCCTCATCGAGCACGAACCCGCCGTCATCCACTTCGAAAAACTGGATATTGTCTGTTCGTGCGGAAACAATGTTGCGGATATCGGGATAACAGGGGTTTTCCAGTCCGACCACTGTATCCGGGCGTACAAGCAGTTCTGCCACCAGAAACAGCGCATTCTGCGCTCCGAGTGTCACCAGCACGTGTTCCGGGACTTTATATATTCCGCGCTGCGGCATGCTGTGGCTTGTAATGTAGTTGACGAGCATCGGATCATCGTTAAATCCAAAATCGCCTGCCAAAGCGCCAAAGTCACGCGCTCCCAAAGCCTGCCGTGCGCAGTCTCGCCATTCTGAATGGCTGAAAAGATTGAAATCAGCCTGACCGTAGACGAAGGGAAATTCATATTCCCGCCAGTTGAGCGGCTTGCTCACCACTTTCAGGTTTTCAGAGTTGCGATGGATGCGGTGATCCCAGTCAATCTTTTCCCCGGACTGGCGACCTGTATCCAGAAAGCCGAGCGGATTGACCGGAGCGTCTTCATTCACAACATAGCCGGATCGCGGTCTTGGAGTTAGGTAGCCGTCATCTGCGAGCGCCTGATAGGCAAGGGTTACCGTGTTTCGGGCAACCTTGAGATGCTTTGAAAGGCTCCGGCTCGACGGCAGGCGTTCTCCCGGTTGCAATGCACGGCTCATGATTGCGTTTACAACCTTTTCCCGCAATTGTGCCTGAAGGCTTGCGGGCAGGCTTGCATCCAGTTCGAACAATATCTCTTTCATCTTTATACTGGCACCATGTTAGTCTGCTTTTGGTTCTATCTTGAAATCGCTCAGGATTCCAGAATTAAAGTGCATATTGTGCGTCTGTCTCGAAGTTTTCCGAAATTGACATTCAGAGCATGGTGAGTTTTGCTTTCGCATTTGGTTTCTTGAAACTGTGAATTTAAAGCAAAAGTGCGGGCTTTGACTTGGGAGGGTTTATTGGCCGACGCCAGATTTCAACCTGTTTCCGGTATGGATTTGCCGCGCTTTGCCGGTATTCCGACATTCATGCGCTTGCCGCATGCAGAACAGGGAACTGAAATCTACAATGATACCGAAATCGGATTGATCGGGATTCCATGGGATGGTGGCACCACCAACCGTCCGGGCGCCCGGCACGGACCCCGACAGGTTCGCGATTACACAACGATGATCCGCTCAACGCATCCTGTCAGTTACCTTAATCCCTTTGCCGAGTGCAATTGCGCTGATCTGGGAGATGTATCTCCCAACCCCTCAGGTCTTGAAGATACCCTGGAGCGGGTTGAAAAATTTTATGACCGGATCCGGGATGATGGCATTATACCACTTTCTGTCGGAGGGGATCATTTGACCAGCCTTCCGGTGCTTCGCGGACTTGCAAAACATCGTCCGCTTTCCATGATACATTTTGATGCACATACAGACCTCTTTGCCGGCTACTTTGGTGGGACCAAATATACGCACGGCACACCGTTCCGCAACGCGATCGAAGAAGGTCTTCTCGACCCCAAGCGCGTTGTCCAGATCGGGATTCGCGGTACCATGTATGATGGTGAAGACATTGCATGGGGCAAGGAGCGGGGTGTAACCATAATCAGCATTGACGAGGCCAGAGAACGCGGGCATGCTGACATAATGCAACAGGCGAGGGATATCGTCGGTGACACAGATACTTATATAAGCTTTGACATCGACTTTATTGACCCGGCTTTTGCTCCAGGCACCGGCACACCTGAAATAGGCGGCCCGGATACCTGGACTGCGCAACAGTATGTAAGGGGTCTGTCTGGCGTGAACATTGTCGGCGCTGATTTGGTTGAAATATCGCCACCGTTTGATCCGTCCGGAAATACAGCCTGGGTAGGCGCTTCCATCTTGTTTGAGCTTCTCTGCATTATCGCAGAAAATTTGGTGGGCAAAAGAGATGTTGCCTGACAGTGCACAGTCCTGCTTGTGGCAGCACACCTGCAAAAACCGGATTGCCGGTGAAGAATTGCAGGAAGATTTGAAAGCCGATGTTACGATTGTTGGCGGTGGTTTTACCGGACTGCGGGCTGCCATAGAGCTTGCTTCCAATGGATGTTCTGTAAATGTCATGGAGGCCGCAGATATCGGTGCCGGCGCGTCCGGTCTCAATGGTGGCCAGGTCAATCCGATGTTGCCTGTAGCGGTTCCTGAAGACTTACGCAGAAATGTTGGTGACTTCTGGTTTGAAAGAATGACCCAGGCATCGCTGGCATCAGCTGATGACCTTTTTCATTTTATTCAGAAACACAATATTGATTGTGATGCCCGGCAGAATGGCTGGTTACGTGCCCAGCACAATCAGAAAAGCCGCAGGCAGGCGATTTCCGCTGCAGAAAAATGGAACAAGTTTGGTGCTGGTTTTGAGTTTTTGGATGCTGAGGAAACCGCAACGCTCTCAGGTTCAAGCGCTTATGTGGGCGGCATTGTCAGTCCACGGGGAGGAGCAGTCCAGCCTCTTTCCTTGCTGTATGGCATGGCCAAGAAGGCCATTTCGCTTGGTGTGCGTGTTTTCAGAAACGCCCGTGTTGACGGCATGAAACGGATAAACAATCAATGGCACTTGTCTGCAGGGCCAAGGACCGTGATTTCAGAGAATGTGATATTGGCAACAAACGGATATACAGACAATCTCGTAAAACCACTGGCGCAATCCATTCTGCCGCTTTCCCCGATCCAGATCGCTACGGAACCGCTTGCGAACAGTGTAGCTGATACTCTGCTGCCAGAAGGTCATACAATTTCTGATACCCAGCGGTTGATCATGTATTGCAGGAAAGAGCCGGACAACAGATTTGTTTATGGTGGCATTGGTTTCAGGGGCGTTACCGGTGCAATCAAGGGATTTGGTTGGCTGTTGAAAGATGCCGGACGAATATTCCCGCAACTGAAAAATGTAAAATTCACATTTCGCTGGGGTGGACAGATAGCCCTTACCGAAGATCGTGTTCCCCACATGCATGAGATCAAACCCGGTGTTTTTGCCGGTTTGGGCTATAATGGCCGTGGTGTTGCAATTTCTTCGGTCATGGGAATAAATCTGGCCAAGCGGATACTCGGGACGGCAGCAAACGGGCTGGACTTTCCAATCAGTCCGGTTAAGCCGTACAGGTTCGGGGCGATACAGAGCTTGGGTTCCGGTCTTGCAATGCGCTTTATGCGCTTTCAGGACAGGATGGAGTTTCAGTCATGATGAATGCCAGTGGGAATTGGCGTTTGAATGGGGTGG
>JBCCYR010000298.1:0-4205 GCA_039189355.1 Pseudomonadota bacterium | reverse complement strand
CCAACCGAACCGGATCATGCGTATTGAAACCACCCTTCATGCGCCCATCACTGAACTCGCAGTATGTTTCACCATAATCTGTAAACGTCCAGCCAAACACACCACCGTAAAACTGTTTGGCACGTTCAATGTCAGCCACATTCAACTCGATATAATCGATGCAGTCATTTTCCTGGGTATTCAGTTCCGGCATTTCACATCTCCTCAAATCTCTGGTTTGACTTGGGTGTCGGATATCAGTTCTATGTGTGTGAACAAGAACGGTTGAACTGATTATGAAACTCACCCTGCACCACGTCAATTTCACAACTGAAAACATGGATCGAATGGATTCTTTCTATCGGGACGTTCTCGGACTGGGAGAAGAAACGCAAGGTCTTCCCACCCTTGAAAAGAAAAAAGGCTATGACGGAGATGTTTCATTCCGCACAGACGGCGATATCCAGTTCCATCTGGCCAAAAAGGACCTCGAAGTAGGCTTCAAGACCGGACACGCCGTTAACCCGGTTGACAAGGGTCATATAGCATTCCGGACAGACGACATCGAAGCTTTCAAGAAGCATTTGGAAAATCAGGGGATTTCCTACTCAGACTGGGGAAACACGGCAGTTCAAGGCTGGCACCAGATTTTCTTCTATGACCCGGAAGGAAATGTAATTGAAGTACATCAGGCCCAAGATAAGTAATTCTTGATATAAATTACCAAGGAAATACTGATAATATTTTTGGAATGAAATAGCTAGCCTAAAAAGCCTTTTCTATCAGATACTTGCACTGGGTCACACTTCCAGATGCCAGAATTATCATTAACCTATTCTTAATTAATTTAACCAGAATGATTTAAAAATGCTGGGAAAAATTTATCATGAATAAAAACCTGTTTCGACTTCAGGTGCTTATGTCATTGGCAGCTTTGGGAACCATTGCCTATGGGGCGTTCTTTCTGTTGCCGTGTTCAAACAGCTTTACCCCTTCCTCAACACCATACCTGTCAGAAATGTCCAGCAACTTTGTTGTATGGATGTTGATATGTGCAGTTCTCGTTCTTTTCATGCAGGCAGGTTTCCTTTTACTGGAAGCCGGAACTGTGCGTTCGAAAAACTCGATTAACGTTGCCCAAAAAAATGCAGCAGACTTTGTCGTATGCGGAGTGATTTTCTTTCTGGTCGGATTTCGAATCGCCTTCGGCTCTGGTGAGAATCCATTCTTCGGGTTTGGCGAGATTGATCCCCTCAAAGGCAATGCGAGTGCCCTCGTGGTGATGATTTACCAGTTCGGTTTCTGCGCCACTGCCGCTACCATAATATCCGGTGCAGTGGCTGAACGCATGAAATTTGGCGCTTACCTTTTGTTGGCAGCCTTTACCGCAGGCATAGTCTATCCGCTTTTCGCACATATCGTTTGGGGCAACGCGATTTTTCCCGGCAATCCAGCATACCTTGCTGACAAGGGATTCATCGACTTTGCCGGCTCCACCGTCGTTCATGGAACAGCCGCATGGGTAGCGCTCGCAGCAATCATGATCCTTGGCCCCCGAAAAGGTCGCTTTGACGAAAATGGCAACCCAAAACCAATCCATGGCAGTTCAAGTGTTCTGGCATTCCTGGGCACAATTATTCTCTTTATTGGCTGGATCGGCTTTAACGCAGGCGCCATTCAGCCAGAGGCACCAGAACTTCCGCAAGTGATTGCAAACACGATTATTGCGGCCTGTTTCGGTGCCACTACAGGCATGATTCTCGGATATGTTCGCGATGGTGGAATTTTTGCTCCATCCGCAACCATAAATGGGCTTTTAGGTGGGCTTGTAGCCGTAACCGCAGGTGTAGCGGTCGTTTCTGTATCCGGCGCAGCATTGATTGGAATGGCGGGCGGCGTTGTTGCACTAATCATGTCTTATGTGATTTCCCACCACTTCAAACTTGATGATCCGGTAGATGTCATCGCTGTTCACGGCTTTTCAGGTGTAGCCGGAACGTTGTTGATTGCTGTTTTCGGTGCAGAGAGCAGCATGGCAAACGGCTCGCGTTGGGATCAGCTCCTTTTGCAGGCAGAGGGTGTCGGATTGAATTTTGTTTGGAGTTTTCTGACCGCATACGTATTTCTCCGGTTGCTCAATCTTGCATCACCTATTCGTATCAATGAAAGTGATGAACTGACCGGATTGAACAGCGCAGAGCACGGCGTGTCACTTGGCATCGACAACCTGCGTTATGCCATTGAAGCAGCGTCAGGTGATCCAAGATCGATCAAGGATGAAGCAATCCTGAAAGATTTCAGACTGGATATCGACGAGGGTTCAGAATCAGCTGAAATTGGTAACGCATTCAACGCGATATTGGACAAGCATTCAGAGACCATCGAGAAGCTTGAATATTACGGCAAAGAGGCAGACACTGCCAACAGGGCAAAATCAGAATTCCTTGCCAACATGAGCCATTAAATCCGGACCCCGATGAACGGGGTTATCGGGATGGCAGAACTGCTCGACAAGACCAAGCTTGACACAAGACAGAAGTCATTCGTGCGTGTCGTGATCAACTCCGCCAACTCGTTATTGGGGATTATCAATGACATTCTTGATTTTTCAAAAATCGAGGCAGGAAAGCTGGAGATTGAAGAAGCTGCATTCGACCTTCACAACACGATCTCTGATGTTACAAGCATGCTGGCTGCAAAAGTCTCCGAAAAGGATCTTGAACTGATACTCAGGATTGCGCCCGATCTGCCAAGAATGTTCGTTGGTGACCGAAACCGTATCAGACAAATTCTGACGAACCTGATCAACAACGCAGTGAAGTTTACAGAACAGGGACACATATTGGTCGAACTGGAGGGTGTTCAGGTCGAGGGCTGCCAGTGGATACTGTCATTGAATGTCGCGGACACTGGTGTCGGAATTCCGGAAGACAAACAAGCTGCAATTTTTGAGCAATTCACTCAGGTAGATGGCAGCAGTTCCCGCAAGCATGAAGGAACCGGTCTGGGGTTGGCAATTACCACAAGATTGATTGAGCTGATGAACGGAAAAATTTCAATCTCAAGCAAGGTTGGCGAGGGCTCCACCTTCCGGGTCAAATTGTCGTTGGAAGCGAGCGGAACCGTGCAACCCGTGGTCTATGATGTTGGAGATTTGGCAAATAGCAAAATCCTTGTTGTTGACGACAACCCGGTAAATCAAAAAATTCTCGAGGAACAGTTGCACGGATGGCAAATCGAAGCGGTTTCCTGCAACAACGCGTCTGAAGCCCTCGCTTTCTTGAGTGCTGCGGCATCAAACAATCTTAAGCTGGATGCAATCATCCTCGATTACCATATGCCGGAAATGACAGGAGAAGAAATGGTGGAAAAAATGCGCCTTGATGAGCGCATTTGCAATATCCCCATACTGTTGCTGACTTCTGTCGACTTTCTGGACAGCGGGAAGTCTTTTTCGAATCTGGGGTTTGAGGCAGTACTGCACAAACCGGTAATCCCTTCTGATTTGCTGGAAGCACTGGGCAATCTTGTAATTGCAAATCGTGAGGCAAATCTGGCAGGCATACAGGCTGTCAAAACACTTGTTTCGAATACAGAACCGCACCATGCCGCGATTGATAGTCGGAATGAAGAAGCTTTAACTGCAGATTCCGGCAACTTGCGAGCGATGGCTGAAGCCGGTCACTCCAATGAGGATTCCGGGATACTCGACGTCCTGATCGCTGAAGATAATGAAGTGAACCAGATGGTATTTGACGAAGCGATGCGCAATTCCGGTCTTAAGTACAAGATCGTTTCGGATGGCGCGGAAGCAGTAAAATTCTACAAGGCATTAAAACCAAAGGTCATATGCATGGATGTATCCATGCCGATCCTGGACGGTTTGCAAGCCACGCGAAAAATACGTGACCTGGAAGTCGAGTACGGCTTTGAAAAAACGCCGATTGTTGCTGTTACAGCGCATGCCCTGAACGGAGACATGGAGCGTTGTTTTGATGGCGGCATGGACGACTACCTTACCAAGCCTTTCACACCAGAGTTGCTGCTTGAGAAAATAAGGAGTTGGTTACCGTCTGGTTCAGCCGCCGCACTTCAATGATCAAAAAGCTGAATGGGTTTTGACGTACAGTTACAACATTTCTAGCTGTTTGCGATTTCCCGCTCACGGATCATTTCCGGAGTCATTTCAGCAGGAGTGAGTTCCACACTCTCACCACAACCGCATG
>JBCCYR010000297.1:0-4224 GCA_039189355.1 Pseudomonadota bacterium | reverse complement strand
TTTAAAAAACGCAAATGGGATCGACCGCTATGTCAGCGAATCCAACACCAGAAATTTGCGCTTTGGTTTCTCATGCCAAGATTACTATAGCGGCGGGCAGGTTTGTGCAAGCCGTTTTCTAGTCTGAAGATATCCGGAAAGTAGGGAGGCTCAAACCGGGCGGATTGGCTGAGCCTCCCATTTTCAAATCCCGCCTTTATGGCAGGGCACACGCAATTCCGGTTAATAGCAAGGGGACCGGAACATTGTGTCTCGTTGCGCAAATCTCTACTGCGCTTAATCTTATGAATACATTTTTAGCGTGTATTTGTAAATAAATTACTACTATAAGTTGTATTTTTGAATGAATTCATGATTTTCAATTTTACGTATTATTTTCAGATGCTTAAGCGGGAAAACTTCATTTATCCAGTCGATATCGATCAGGTTTTGGCCAATAAGGAAGCAAGATCACACACAATACACGTAAAAGTTGCAAAAATTATGGCATGCAACGAATCAGATAGTCGCCAGCTTCGCAGACATAACCATGACATCACAATAAATGATCAGCTTATCGATCAAGTACATCGCGCATTTCGACAAGATTGGAACGGACACGCAACAGATCAAAGCCGATTGATTCAAGGTGTGACTTAATCAGGCTGGATGCGCTGCCATTCGCCACCACAAAAGGTTGGGTCTTCAAAACGTCATTCAGTTGTCCATCTATTCTGTCCCACAGGTTGCCGAGATTGCGTTGTTCGAACACAATTCTGAAATCACTTCTCATGGCAGTCAGAATGGCGTGATAAGCGTAAAGCTGTCCGTAAGCAAACCAGAAGCGATCATCTGCTCTACGATCAAATCCAATGGCACTTGCCTCCTGCATCCGTCTCTGGAGTATGTCAGACGTGGAGCCGATATCCGCAGTTACCCGGTCCATAAACTGCAGCAAATTATCAGCCCGTGTATCGAAGTCCGCATTACAGGCTGAAAGTTCCGTATTGAAATCCAGAAGCTTTTGTCTTGCATCCCTTAAACGGGCTTGGGTAGAGGGCTGTAGAAAGGGCGGAGAGAAGGTAAGAATCCAGGCATTCTCACGATAGTTTGCAGCTTCCCTGCCCTGTTGGAGATTCTGGTTGATTGCAGACGTGCCCCGCACACGTCCAAGCCGGTCTACCAATTCAACCGCCGTACGCCTTACAACCTGGTTAGTTCCAAGCTGGAAGGCCGCGCGATTGTCAAAAAACGGTGTTTCTCTCCAGTCCCAAACCAGAAACAAGCCCGCCTTGAAAAACGGATTGGATGGAACCCATGGTCCTTCATTTACATTTGCGTTGATAATATCTGCACTCGCTGCAACCATTGCAGAAGGCTGACACTGGCCTGAGGCAAGCCTTTCACCTGCCCCGTTTTCCAGATTTTCAATACTGTACTTGGCAACGTGACTTGCGTCCCGGATTGTCCAGAACTGGGTGATATAGATGAGGTAAATATAACTTACGACGATCGCCGCAAGAATTACGAATACCGGTATTTTTATGAACCAGCCCCGGCCCCGCAGCCAGGTGCGGAATGCAACGAATGGCCAAAAAAGCCATGAAATCAATTTTCCAAACGCAATTCCTATCCAGCGAAATAAGGATTTGAAAAAATCGATAACCGGATCGAGCATGATTTTCCCCTCTAAAATAACTTATAAATACAGCGACTCGTATACGCTTTCCTTGTCACCAAGGTAGGTATTTTCGAGTTCATTTACCACAAAGTCGAGATACCGATCTGACCAGTTTTGCTTGTCACGGTTAAAATTCGGACGGTTGAATTCAAACTTGGAAATAAAGTCAAACGGCAGGTAGCGCGAGATGAGCCGGTTGGTCAGCGCCATGTCCGGATGATCCGGATTTGCGCGGCAAAGTACGAACTTGAGATCATCCTCAACTTCATCAACGTAAATCTTGCGCCAGTCCTTTTCATTAAACTGCCAGTCCTTTGCTTGCTCGTCGGCCCAATCGATCAAAGGAATGATATTGTTGTCCTGAACAAGGCCGGTATTTTCGCGAGTCCAACGCCGTACCCAGGTCTGGTTGATGATGGAATGCGGGAGTTCATCATCGTTCTGCTCGGCAAGCCAGGCTGCGGCCATGTGCCTGCGCAGCTCCAAAAGGCGGGAGCGGTCAATCCATGAGCCAAGGGGTGGCTGCAACCGGTCAGTTTCCAGCAGGAAGTCAAACACTGTCCGTGTGTCATTGATATCCAGATACCCTACCTGCCAGGGCCGCGAACGACGAAAACCCCGTGCAGAAGGATCACAAATCACGGTGATCTGGTTATCATCATGAAAGACGTAGGTTCCTCCAAAATGCGAAGTCCAGAATGTGTCGTGCCGGAATACAACTTCTTCCGGCAGAAGCTTGTTCTCGCGAATGTCTCCGGTCTGTTTTGCAAGATCAACCATGTCATGCAGCATGGCATCATCCCGCCAGGCATTCGGTTCTTTCAGCAGGCGGTCAATCTTGAGTTTCAGTTCGGCAGTTTTTTCCGTCAGGTTTTCATGGGTGCCAATCTTAAATTCCACCTGCTCGATCGAAAGCAGGTCATCAATATCGTCAATCTCAAATATGTTATCCTCGATCTCGCCGAAAATCACATCCTTGATGGTCAATGCGAATAAAACCCGGCGGTTCTTTTCAAAGAACTCCAGCATTAGATCTCGCGTGTTCGAGAATGACTGGTGGATATGTGAAAGATGTTCCTGTTCCGGCGACAGGATAATGAAACGCCGGTTTACCCGTTTCGGGTCAAGGTAATCCTGATCTCCCAAGGCTTCCGCAACTTCCGGTGAAAACCCGATAATATCAATACGGAAACTATCGAGTTCCGGCATCTTCAACCCGAATGCACCCAACGCACGGCCATACCGCTCGATCAGGTGCGGCTCGCTGACTTCCATGAGTTGGGTGAGTGTGTCAGGCATCCCACCGCCCGTCAGCTTTCATTTCGGTAATTTCTTTCACTGCTTTCTCGCGCTGGCGTTCACGGCGAATGATGTCTTCTACAGCGGCATTGTCTGACTTGTCAGTGTAGCGGAACTCGGAATCCGCATAGCGGTTGATTTCCTGCATCACCATATCAAGCGTGAAAGGCCCACGCAGTTCTGCAATCATGTTCTTCTTGTCATCATAGGACTTGTGCATGAAGTCTTCCGGCTTCTCGAACCATTCCTCCGGCAGTTCAATATCCATCGCCCGCATCTTGATCGCATCCGTGATGTTCTTTATCGCCCGGCCGGTAAAGCGCGGTTCGGCCAGTTTAATCATGTGCAGATAGGTACCGATATCAGCCATCGTCCGGAGTTTGTTTTCCTTTTCAAACCGCTCATAGACGCAAAGCAAACCCTCTTCCTGCGGCTTGTCATGCTGGCCATAAGCAGTGGAAACCGCTTCCTTGATTTCCTGCGCGGAAAACAGGTCATGATCGCCCAGCGGAATGGAATGGTTCTTGCCGGCAAGCAGAGCGAAAATATCGATGTAGTCATCCCGAGTTTGCGGCCCATCAACCAGCCAGCGCGCGCCTGCACGCTGGCGCAGTGCATCATCCACATTTTCCGGATAATTGGAGAACATGCCGAAAGAACAGTTCCCGCGGACGACTGTTGTTGCCCCGGCAAAACTTTCCATCAGGACAGCGGTAACTTCCTGCTGGCCTGCAGATGCCCTGTCGTCAGAGCGTTTTGCGGCCACCTGATCGATATCATCCACCGTGCCGAAACCGATGGTTTTCGGATTAAGCACATTGGTGATAAACTGCTTGCAGTTCTGGCCGGACTTGCCCTGATAGGAGGAAATCTGGTCCACGCCGAAATTCTCGTAGGTAAAGCCGTAACCGGCGGTTTCACAGTAATCGTTGATCAATCCGGCAATCATCTGGATCAGGATCGTCTTGCCCGTACCCGGTGAGCCGTCCCCAATGAAGGTGAAGAGAAAACCACCCAGTTCCACAAAAGGGTTCAACTGGCGGTCAAAGTCATACGCCATCAGCATTTTGGACAGTTTGAGCGATTGGTATTTGGCAATGTGGTTGCCGATGATTTCATCGGGTTCCTTGAATGTCATCACCAGTGGTTTGGTTTTGGCACCCGGCACCACATCAAATCCGTTCAGTTCAAACCCGTCTGCTTCAAGCCGCAGATGTGTGCTCTCAAACGGACCTAGCCCGGAAAATCTTCCCTTGCGCTGCAGC
>JBCCYR010000296.1:0-4237 GCA_039189355.1 Pseudomonadota bacterium | reverse complement strand
TTGCCATTTTCCTGGCGCAAGAAGTGGGCAAAAGTCTGGGATGAGGTGATTTACTGCTCTGAACGCTGCAGACGGAACAAACCAAAATCGTCCGATAAAGCAAACTAAGGGCTTATTTTCCCAGTTCTTCGAGTATCGGGCATTCAGGCCGGTCGTCGCCGTGACATGAATCCACCAATGCGGCCAGCGTTTTGCGCATGGAGTGCAGTTCTTCCAGCTTGACCTCAATATCCTTTATCTTGGATTGCGCAATTTCCTTGACACTCGAGCTGCTACGGTTCTGGTCTTCATAAAGGGAAAGCAGTTGCCGACAGTCTTCCAGTGAAAACCCAAGACCACGAGCGCGGCTGAGGAATTTCAGTTTGTGGATTTCGTTTTCATCATAATCACGATAGCCATTCTCTGCCCGGTTTGGCTGAACAAGTTTGATCTCGTCATAATAGCGAACCGTTTTGACCGGCAGGCCGGATTGTTCTGAAGCCTCCCGGATATTCATTTTTGCGCTCTTAGTGGCATGACTTGCCCAGGGCCTTGAGACGCCAGTAGTTGTAAGGCAATGGCGTAATGAAACCGGCAAAGAGCATCATCGGAATAACCCACCACGTGAGTTTTGCACCGCCAGTCATGATGACATCCACAGTGTTCATCGCCACTTCCATTGCAATCATGGAAATGAATGACATGCCGATGGCAGTATTAAATGCATCTTTCAGAGACATTTGCCGTGACAGGATGAAAGTTTCCAGGGCAATTGATGTCAGCAGACCATTGATGATGGCAAGTGTCATGATGGCAAGTGTCGGCCAGGGAATGCCGGTAAACTGGAAGAATGCGATTGTTCCCAAGTCTCCAATTGCGCAACCAAGCAGGCACCATGCAGTATTGATCGATGCGCGGCGCCAAGTGTGGCGGCAGGTCCAGTTGAGGCCGACGGTTTGTTCCATCACGGTCATGACGATTTCCTTGTCTTGTAGGCTATATAGATAAGGTGTCCAGTAACTGGAAGGTCAAGCTGGCCGTTTTTATGTCAAGGAGATGTGATCAAAGCAGGTCTTTTGGAGTTTCGCCTGCGAAAAATGCATCCAGATTGTCGAGTGCCCGGAAGCCCATTGCATCGCGGGTTTTAACCGTTGCACTGCCAATGTGAGGCAACATGAAAACGTTGTCGAAACCTGAAAGTTTTAGGTTGCCACCGGGTTCCGTTACAAAGCAATCAAGCCCGGCTGCTGAAAGCTTGCCGTTCTCCAGTGCGGCAATCATCGCGTCTTCATCCACCAATGCACCGCGCGCCGAGTTGACCAGAACCGCGCCATCAGGAAGCCTGGCAAACTTTTCCGCATTCATAAGCCCTGTTGTTTCAGGTGTTGCCGGACAATGCAGCGACAGAAAATCCGATACTTCGAGCAAGCTGTCGATGTCTTCGTGAAATATCGCGCCTTGCTCCTTGTCTTCAGAGAGGCGGGAACGGTTATGGTAATGGACTTCCATGCCAAAGCCTCTGGCATTGCGGGCCATAGCCTGACCAACACGGCCCATGCCAATGATACCTATGCGGCTGCCGGAAACTTCCTTGCCGACCATGAAAGCAGGAGACCAGAAATCCCACTCTCCATTGCGAACCATCCGGTCGCCTTCCACGGCCCGTCGCGCAGCACCCAGCATGAGCAGAAATGCAATCTCGGCTGTGGCATCTGATAAAACATCCGGTGTGTTTGTGACCGCAATGCCGCGTGCTTTTAATCCCGGGAGATCGCAGTGGTCCGTGCCAACCGAGTGGTTGGCGATTATCTTTACCCTCTGGTCGAGCTTATTAACGGTTTCTCCGCGGAATATTTCCGAATGGCATGGCAGGATGGCATCCACTTGCGCACTCATGTCGATGATTTCCTGCGCTGTGTGCAACCCGTCCTCGTGATTGATAATGCAATCGTAATCACGTTCCGCCCGCTCAAGTGTTGCATCGGAAAGCCTTCGGGTTATCCAGAGTTTTGGTTTCTCGGACATGTATCCGCTTCCTTTGCTTATCCGGTGGTTTGCTGATCTCGTTTTGCAATTTTGCGCATGACCAGAACGAATGTCAGTGCTGCTGCAAAGAACGCAAATACCATCCAGAATACTTCGTACCAAATCGCAGGAGAGGTGTAGTTTCCGAAAAATGAACTGCGGACGAATATCTCGTCCTTCTCGGCAAACAGGGTTGATGTGCCCCAGCCTGCGTAGGTGAATGCGGTTCCGCAAAATACGATGGCAACGAGTTGCAGGAAGAACTTTGTATTCTCGGAAATGTTCAGGCAATCGGTCAGAAAATCATAGGTTGCAAGACCCATCACAAAAATAACGATGACCCAGAATGGCAGCCCACCATAAAAACCTGCAAATCCTGATGAAATGGATTCTGCCAGTGCAAACACGAATATTCCGATGCCTGCTGTTGCTATCAAACCGAGAGCGATTTTTGTCTTTTCGCCTAGCATTGTGTTTTCTCCCTCATTTCAAACAGCATGTCAGCCAAGTTCGGTCAACAGCCAGTTTGCAGTTCTGAATAATCTGTCATCTTCTTCCCGTCCGCTGACAAGCTGCACACCAATTGGCATGTTGTTGTCACTCACAAGCAGGGGCAAATTGAGACAGGGCAATCCCGCAAGTGTCCAGACCTGACAAAATGCCGGGTCACCGGTATAATTTTCTTCGAATTTTGGCGGTTCTCCCGTTGCTGACGGCGTTAGTATCGCGTCAAAGTCCATGAAGAAATCGCTGAAGAATCCGATAACCTGATCCCTCACGCCCAGTTCGTGCTGGTATTCATCGGGGGATATTTTGCGGCCATCTTCAACTTTGGCTTTAAGCGGATCGCTGATCTCGTCCCAACGTGTTTCGAACGTTTCTGCCAAGTGTTGGCAGATTTCATATTCATGAATGATTTGTTGCGTCTCGAGCAGGCCGCCAAAGAAATCCGGAGCTTCAATTCTTTCAACACGTGCTCCCAGCGACTGGATGATCTCGTCCATTCCCTCTTTTGTGTCTTCCGTCAGTCTGTCTGAGAAAGGCAGGTCAAGCCAGACAAGATCCGGTTCGACGGGCAGCTCCGACTTCAGGCCTGACAGCATCTGAGGCCGCGGCCGTGGATAAGAATCGCTGTCTGCGGGATCATAGGATGCAATAACGTCGGCAAGAAGTGCTGCATCTTCGAGTGAACGCCCAAAGACACCCGGCTGATCAAGGGTTTTGGAAGTTTGCAAGAGGCCGTTTCTTGATATTACACCGCTGGTGGGTTTGAAGCCGAATGTGCCGCAATAGGAAGCCGGGCGGATAACTGATCCTCCTGTTTGGGTGCCGATTGAAACCGGCACGTGGTATCCGGCAACGGCAGCGGCTGACCCGCTGGAGGAGCCCCCGGGCGAATATTGCGGGTTATGCGGATTGCGGGTTTCCGGAGGTGTGACAAATGCAAATTCTGCTGTTTCGGTTTTTCCAAGAATGACGGCCCCTGCCTCGCGCAGCCTGTTTACGATCGTGGCATCAGCTTCAGGTCGCCGCGCGTCATATATACTGCTGCCATACCCGGTCGGGAAATCTGTCGTATCAACTATGTCTTTTACACCAACCGGAATGCCATGAAGGGCACCCATCGGCTTTCCCGACTGGCGAATGACATCCATCTCTGCAGCCTGTTCAAGCGCATGATCACGGTCAAGATGAGCCCAAGCGTGAAGCTGGCTCTCAGTTTCCTCGATCCTGTCCAGACAGGCGGTTACCAACTCGACAGAGCTTAGCCATCCTTCACTGATCTTTTGCAGTGCTTCAGTTGCGGTCAGGCCATTGGGCGGCACTTCAGACATTTTCACGCCTTATGGAATCCATTTGCCGAAGAGATAGTCGGGGAACCAGAGCGCAATGCCCGGGAACTGATACATCATAACCATGCACATGATCACAATTGCCAGATATGGCATCAGGCCCTTGAAAATTTCGACCAGCTCAATCTGCGACTTGAGCACACCCTTGAGATAGTAGGCGGACATTGCCATCGGTGGTGTCAGGAAGGATGTCTGCAGGTTCAGTGCTACCAGCATCGCGAAGAAATACGGATTAACATCAAAGAGCGGAAGCATGGGCAGGAAAATCGGAATGAAGATGATCAGGATTTCCGACCATTCCAGCGGCCAACCCAACAGGAAGATGATCAACTGGGCAATCACAAGGAACATCCACGGTTCCAGGTCCAGGCTGAGCACCC
>JBCCYR010000295.1:0-4259 GCA_039189355.1 Pseudomonadota bacterium | reverse complement strand
TTTTTTCACATCGATAGTTTGCAATTCGAGTTTGCAGTTTTCAATTTAGCCGATACGTTCATTACGCTTGGAGCAATCGCAATCATTCTGGATGAGACTCTGGCCTGGAAAGCCGGACGAAACAATCACGCTAGCCGGGAGTCAGATCCCGAAACCGATACGGGAAAGACAGAAACATGAGCAATACATTCAAGGCAATTCAGGTTTCCAGAAATGAGGAAAAACAGCAGTCAGTCGATGTTGTCGAACTTAATGATGACGACTTGATGGATGGCGATGTGACGGTTGCCGTTGAAGCTACAACGGTGAATTACAAGGACGGTCTGGCAATTACCGGGAAAAGCCCCGTGGTTCGGCACTGGCCGATGGTTCCAGGTATTGATCTGGCAGGGACTGTGATTCAATCAACATCAGATGAATTCAAGGAAGGCGACAAGGTTCTCCTTAATGGCTTTGGTGTCGGGGAAGCACACTGGGGCGGTTATGCAGGCCACGCAAGATTGAGTTCGGACTGGTTGATTCCGCTTCCATCAGAACTTTCTGCCAAGCAGGCAATGGGTATTGGTACCGCAGGTTATACAGCAATGCTGTGTGTGATGGCGCTTGAGAAATACGGGATTACTCCGGATGCAGGTCCGATTATCGTTACAGGTGCAAATGGCGGTGTGGGAACAGTTGCGATCGCAATCCTGTCCAAGCTGGGTTTTGAAGTGATTGCATCAACCGGGCGTTCTGAAGAGTCCGGCTTCCTTAAGGAGCTCGGGGCTACTGAGATCATTGACCGCGCAGAGCTTTCAGAACAAGGGCGTCCACTTGGCAAGGAACGTTGGGCAGGCGGTGTTGATGCGGTTGGCTCCCACACGCTTGCAAATGTACTTGCACAGACAAATTATGGTGGCGCCGTTGCAGCCTGCGGTCTTGCACAGGGCTTCGATTTGCCTGCAACCGTTATGCCGTTCATTCTGCGAGGCGTGGCCTTGCTGGGCGTTGATTCAGTAATGGCGCCCAAGGCAAAACGCATTGAAGCCTGGAGCCGTTTGGTAAAAGATCTTGATCTTTCGAAACTTGAAGCGCTGACAACTGAAATTGGTTTTGATGATATCATTCAGACAGCAACGGATATTATCGACGGTAAAATCCGGGGTCGCGTTATTGTGGACATGACCCGCTGACGGAGAAGACATGCCGAATTTCATTCTTGCCATTGATCAGGGAACAACGTCTTCTCGATCAATCCTGTTTGATGAAAACCGCAAAATTGTTGCGGTTGCGCAGAAAGAGTTCACACAGCATTTTCCAAACTCCGGCTGGGTGGAGCATGATCCGGAAGAAATCTGGGAATCGGTTCTGGAGACTGTTCATAAAGTGCTGGAAAAAGCCCAATGCACAGCATCGGATATTTTGGCAATCGGCATTACCAATCAGCGTGAGACCACAATCGTTTGGGACAAGTCATCCGGCAAGCCGGTCTATAATGCGATTGTCTGGCAAGATCGCCGAACCGCGGAGTTCTGCAACAAGCTGAAGGGGCGTGATCTTGAACCTGTCTTTTCTAAAAAGACAGGTCTTTTGCTGGATCCTTATTTCTCCGGAACCAAGATCGGCTGGATACTCGACAATGTGGATGGTGCAAGGCTTAGGGCTGAAAAGGGAGAGCTGCTGTTTGGTACCGTTGACAGTTTCCTTGTATGGCGACTAACCGGCGGAAAGACGCATGCAACGGATTCAACGAACGCATCCCGTACACTTGTATATGACATTGCAAATGAAAACTGGGATGATGAGTTACTTGAGATACTGAATGTTCCTAAAGCTGTTTTACCTGAAGTTCGTGAATGCAGTGCCAGCTATGGTGAAACAATTCCAGAGCTTTTCGGTAGCGCCATCCCGATTATGGGTGTTGCGGGCGATCAACAGGCAGCAGCAATTGGCCAAGCCTGTTTCGCTCCCGGAATGATCAAGTCCACCTATGGTACCGGCTGTTTTGCTCTGTTGAATACAGGTCCAGAAATTATCCACTCCTCCAATCGGTTGCTAACCACCATTGCCTACAAGCTTGATGGTGAGACCCATTACGCGCTTGAGGGATCAATCTTCATTGCTGGGGCCGCCGTACAATGGCTGCGTGATGGTTTGAGAATCATGGACAGTGCGGACCAGAGCGGATCAATGGCAAAAGTTGCCGATGAAAATCAGAATGTTTACATGGTGCCGGCATTCACCGGACTTGGAGCACCTTACTGGGATGCAGATGCCCGTGGCGCACTTTTTGGCTTGACCCGGGCAACAGGGCCGAATGAACTGTCAAAAGCCGCGCTGGAATCCGTTTGCTATCAGACACGCGACCTCCTGGAAGCCATGAAGCGGGATTGGGAGGGCTTTTCAGAAACAACCACCTTGCGTGTTGACGGTGGTATGGTTGCCAGTGACTGGACCATGCAGTTTCTTGCAGATATTCTGGACGCCCCTGTTGAGCGGCCTGAAATTCTGGAGACAACGGCATTGGGGGCGGCATGGCTCGCTGCATCGAAATGTGGTTTCTGGCCATCGCGCAAGGACATGGAACTGGCGTGGGCTGCCGAAACAAGATTTGGACCTGAAATTTCTGAAGCTGCACGCAAGACAAAATATGACGGATGGCTGGACTGCGTGAAACGGACAATGAGCAATTGACTGTAGAAAGACATTTTGCGATTGGCACTGCACCTGCCGGCCCGAACCTCAGACTTGAAACGTTGGTCAAAATCCGCTGGCTGGCAGTTTTGGGGCAGACTGCCGCGGTGCTCATTGTCTGGCTTGTACTTGATTTCGGGTTCCTGCCATCTTTGTGTTTTGCACTGATTGCCGTCTCTGCAATTCTCAATGCTGTGCTCAGTATACGTTACCCGGCAAACCAGCGGCTTTCGCAAAGCGCATCAACACTGCTTCTGACATACGATATAGTGCAACTGGCCTTGCTGCTTTATCTGACTGGCGGATTGCAAAATCCGTTTGCTGTTTTATTGCTTGTTCCGGTGGTTATTTCCGCAACAACGCTTTCGACACTGTCCACGCTGTTTCTTGGTTTGGTTGCCATCGTATCGGCTACCTTTCTGGTATTTTTCCACTTGCCGCTCCCATGGATACCGGGTGAGGTGCTGCAACTCCCGCGGCTTTATATAGCCGGTATGTGGGTCGCCATTATTTCCAGTCTTTCTTTTATGGCGATTTATGCATTTCGTGTAGCCGATGAAGCGCGGAAACTTGCAAACGCGCTTGCAGCGACGGAGCTTGTTCTGGAGCGGGAACAGCACTTGTCTGACATCGACGGACTGGCTGCCGCTGCTGCCCATGAATTGGGTACACCGCTTGCAACGATTGCGCTTGTTTCAAAAGAAATGACGCGGGAGCTTGAAGCTGATTCCCTGCTTCTGGAAGATGCAAAGCTCTTGCGCAGTCAGGCGGAACGATGCCGCGAAATCCTGAAAACCCTGACATCACTTTCGACACAGGAAGATCAGCATATCGGAAAAATTCCATTTGGTGCAATTGTTGATGAAGTCTCCGCACCCCACCGGGAATTTGGAATTGACATAAGAATTAGAACGGTACCGGACGGCAATGAACCACTATGCATGCGCAATCCCGGCATTTTATATGGGCTGGGGAACCTGGTCGAAAATGCAGTAGACCATGCAACTGAAAACGTTTTGCTGAACGTGTTTTGGGACAAAGAAAAAGTCTGGATTACCATTAATGACGATGGTCCAGGCTTTGATGGCGAGATGAGTGCAAAAATCGGCGAACCTTTTGTCACCAGCGGCGGCGAGGGGAAAGTCAGAAAAGGTCTCGGTTTGGGATTGTTCATCGCCAAAACATTGTTGGAGCGGAGTGGTGCAGAATTGTCTTTTTCCAACAGTCCGGAAAACGGATTATCGGGCGCTTGTGCAAAAGTTGAATGGCCAAGAAATTTGATTGAGGTTCAACGAACCAATTTCCAGACCGAAAACGTTACTGCTTAAGCATACGGCTATGAATGCTTTGACAAAACTGTGCCGATGACCCACATACAAGCCAGATAAACAGACATAAAAAGTTCGATGAGTGAAAATATTCAAACAGATACCATAAATTCCCAAGATCAATCTTTGCTGATTGTTGATGATGACAGACCATTCTTGCAACGCCTTGCAAGGGCGATGGAAAGCCGGGGTTTTAAGGTAACGACTGCAGAAAGCATAACCGAGGGCATCACGAACGTTAAGGCAAATCCGCCCGCA
>JBCCYR010000294.1:0-4262 GCA_039189355.1 Pseudomonadota bacterium | reverse complement strand
CTGGCCATGATCCTTGGCGGAGGCATGTCATCCCGTCTGTTCCAGGAAGTTCGCGAGAAACACGGCCTTTGTTATTCGGTTTCCGCCTTCCATTGGGGTTTCTCTGACACAGGCATATTTGGTGTGCACGCGGCAACAGGGCCTGAAGACTTGCAAGAATTGATGGATGTAATTGTTGCTGAACTTAAACGCGCAAGTGACGACATCATTCAGGAAGAACTCGACCGTGCACGGGCGCAAATCCGGTCGGGCCTCCTGATGGCCATGGAAAGTCCGGCTTCCCGCGCTGGCCAGATCGCCAGACAGATTTTGCTGTTTGGCAGACAAATTCCGAATGCCGAATTGATGGAACGGCTGGATGCGCTTTCGGTAGAGCGGATCAAGGATTTGGCCGGGCGCATCTTTCATGAATCCCTGCCAACGCTTACTGCTGTCGGTCCGGTTGATGAACTGCCCCGTCTTGACGAGATTCGTCAGTCCCTTGGAATGGAACCGGCACAAGCTGCGGAGTAAGGTATGCCACTGAGGCTTCTTTCGCGCTTCCGGACAAAAGAAATCCATGTTGCGGGCAGGGACTTGTATCTGAGAGCTCCAGTCAGAAGCGACTACGAACAATGGGCTAAACTGCGTGAGGAAAGCAGTGACTTCCTGCGAAAATGGGAACCAAAATGGCCGCAAAATGATCTCACGCTATTAGGCTTCCAAAGACGATTGCGATCCTATTCCCAGCAACGGCAATCAGGTTCAGGTTATACTTTTTTTCTTTTTGAAAGCTCAGGCGAGAAGCTGCTCGGCGGCCTGAGCCTGACCCGGATTACATACGGGGTTTCCCGATCTGCCACACTCGGATACTGGATGGGGGTTCACCATGCCGGCAAAGGTCACATGACAAAGGCGGTGCCGGCAATCGTCTCCCATGCATTCAACGATTTGCGACTGAGCCGCGTTGAGGCCGCTTGTCTGCCAACAAACAATCGTTCCATTCACCTTTTAAAAAAATGCGGCTTCCACCGTGAAGGGTATGCCCGCGAGAATCTTGAAAACAACGGCAAGCGCGAAGATCACATCCTTTTTGCGCGCTTGAACACAACTTCTGCCTAAATTCGGGGCAAAAGAAAAAATACTGGCAAATCAACGGCCCCTATGGTGTAAGAGATCGAATATTTCGGGTTATTTGGGTGCACTAGAAGTTTGTCCGGCAAAGGCTTTTCCATACACAATCTGGCGCGATTGCTGGCGCTGATTTTTGTTTTGCTCAGCGGCACAGCACCTGCTTGGTCACTTGAGCCAATCAGGGTTTCAGTCAATGACATTGCAGTGGATTTGACCGGTTCAATTGTATCCTACAGGCGAACCGACGGTATTCTCAAAATCTCGACCGCACCGGACGCAGACGGAATTGTGCGGCGTATCGAAGTAAGGGCCAACGATACCAATCAGGTTTCACATTGGGCTGTTTTTGCTCTTGCCAATACCAGTGACCGCCAGATTGACCGACTTATTGTTGCTCCACACTACAGGATGGTGGGTTCAAACCTGATATGGCCGGACCTCGATACAGAGCGCCTTGCCGAAATTACGCCCAGTGAAGGATTTTCGCTGGACAGGCAACGTGATACCGGAGCCGATGTGTTCCTCATTACACTTAACCCGGGCGCCGTGATTACACTCGTTGCCGAGCAGACAACAGCCAACCTGCCGAAACTTTATTTGTGGGAACCTTCTGCCTACAAGGATACAACAAACAGCTATACGCTTTATCACGGCATCATTCTTGGAATATCCGGACTGCTTGCAGTCTTCCTGACCATCCTGTTTGTCGTCAAGGGATCTGCGATGTTTCCCGCAACAGCCGCGTTGGCATGGGGGGTGCTGGCATATATCTGCGTTGACTTCGGCTTCTGGAACAAGGTGATCGATGCCTCAGGTACAAATGATCCTTTCTGGCGTGCCGGGACCGAGGTGTTCCTGAGTGCCAGTCTGCTGGTTTTTCTTCATGCATATCTGACACTGAACCGGTGGAACCGGAAGTTCTCGATGATCGTGTTTGGCTGGGTGCTTGCGTTGATCATTCTAATGGGCATAGCCATCTTCGAACCCAGAGTGGCCGCCGGTATGGCACGGTTTTCCTTCGGCCTCACCGTTGTGCTTGGATCAGGTCTTATTCTTTACCTTACTTTGCAGCGGTCAGACCGTGCAGTAATGCTCATTCCAACCTGGATTTTATTGTGCATCTGGCTGTTTGGTGCAGGGCTTGCAGTCATAGGACGTCTGGAAAATGATGTCATTCAGCCAGCTCTGGGCGGTGGGCTGGTGCTGGTTGTTCTGCTCCTGTGTTTCACGGTGATGCAGCATGCCTTTTCGGGGGGCGTACTCGCGCAAGGACTGGTGAGTGATACAGAACGCTCGGCACTTGCCCTCAGCGGGGCAGGAGATGTTCTGTGGGATTGGGATGTGGTACGGGATCGCATCACTGTCGGCGAAGAGATTACCCGCCTGCTCAATCACAGCAAGAAGGTGATGAACGCAGCACCAAAAGCCTGGCATTCGATTTTGCATCCCAATGACCGGGATCGTTTCCTCGCAACACTTTTGGCGATAACCGAACACAAACGTGGCCGCATATCGCAGGCCTTCCGTCTGAGGGCCGACGACGGACATTTCCACTGGTTCAAGCTGCGTGCGCGTCCAATGCTGGATACCGAAGGAGAAGTCAGCCGCTGTATTGGAACATTGACTGACATCACAGACCAGAAAAAGTCGGAAGAGCGTCTTTTGCTTGATTCAGTCAGGGACAACCTTACCGGCCTTGAAAACCAGGAACTCTTTTCCGGGCGGCTTGAGACAATCATTACACTTGCAAAATCGGACGAAGCTTTAAGACCATCTGTCTTTCACATAGACATAGACAACTTCAGCCAGATCAATGCGAAGCTCGGTTACTCGGTTGGTGATACAATCCTGCTGACCCTTTCGCGGCGCCTTTCGCGCTTGCTCAAGCCGGGCGACAGCCTTGCACGCATATCCGGCGATCAATTCACATTATTGTTGATGTCTGAAACAGAGCCGAAAAAGATTGCGGCATTTGCGGATGCCGTGCGCAGAACCATGAAAGCCCCGATCGAGTTTGCGGAAGAACAAATCATCATGTCCGCTTCGATCGGAATTGTCAGCTGGACACGCGAACATGCAAAGGCAGAACAAATGCTGCGTGACGCAGAACTTGCCAAGGGTGAGGCAAAGCGTCTGGGAGGTGACCGCACAGAACCATTCAGTCCGAAACTGCGAAATTCCCGGGATAACAAAATCACGCTTCTGGAAGATTTGAAAAAAGCCATTCACCAGGATGAAATCGAACTGCTTTATCAACCCATCGTCCGTCTGGACGACAGTTCGATCATCGGCTTTGAAGCTCTTATGCGCTGGAATCACCCCAAAGCCGGGAAGCTGATGCCACCGGATTTCATTCCGATGGCAGAACAGTCCGGCCTGATACAGCAACTTGGAAATCATGTGCTCAACAGGGCCGTTTCCGATTTCTCGACCATCATCGCACAACATCCGGACGACTGTTTTGTAAGTGTAAATGTATCGAGCCGTGAATTGCTGAGAACCGATATCGTCAACGATATTTCAAATGCATTGAAAACAAGCGGACTGGCCCCTCAGCAACTGCGAATTGAAATCACTGAAAGCATGGTGATGGAAAACCCTGAACATGCGTCACAAATCCTGAAAAGAATAAAGGCAACCGGAATTGGATTGTCCCTTGACGATTTTGGGACAGGTTATTCCAGCCTCTCCTATTTGCTTAAATTCCCGTTTGATACTTTGAAAATCGACAAATCATTCATGCAATCACGGCTGCAACAGGAAAAACTCGTTGTATTACGGTCGATCATCACCCTCGCACATGGTCTCAAACAGAGCGTTGTCGCGGAAGGCGTCGAATTTGAATCCGACATAACGGATCTGCTTCAGCTTGGTTGCGAGTTTGCCCAAGGGTATCTGTTCGGTGAACCTGTAGACATACAGCAGGCAGCAGCATTGCTGGCCAACGGGCTTAACCGAGAATAATCAGGCATGTCCTGCATCGGCAGACAGCAGGCTCTCGTCAACACCAAGCAAGGCAAGGCTTTTGCGGTACTTCTCTTCATTGCTGCAGTCAAAAAGTATGTGATCGGTTGCATCAACCATGAGCCAGCCATTGGAGCTTATTTCGTCTTCAAGCTGACCGGATGCCCATCCGGAATAGCCAAGTG
>JBCCYR010000293.1:0-4274 GCA_039189355.1 Pseudomonadota bacterium | reverse complement strand
GCACGAGCCTGTTTACTGTGATTTTTGCTGCTGCAAAATTTGCCGACGGGACCATTGGAACATTTCAAATCCTGTTTTTGAGATACATGGGTTCCTTTGCAACTGTGCTTTTTTTGGCTGCGCGCTTGGGACCAATAAGCCACTTCAAAAGCGATATCCCGCTTTGGCATTTTGCGCGTGCAGTCTTTGGATGCTCGGCTGCCGCTGCTATCACATGGGCATCAGCACATATGCCCGTAGCCGATGCATCTGCTATCGGAATACTCTATGGTGTCGTGACTGTATTGTTTGGCATCTTCTTCCTTCGAGAGCGTGTAGAACCAAGACACTGGCTTGCAGTGCTCATCTCACTTGCAGGTGCTTTTCTGATTATGTCAGCTCAAGGCGCATTCAAGGGTGAGGTTTCTGCCGTTCTGGCCTTGATCGCGCTGCTTAGCGCAATTCTCATGGCCTCCGAGGGCTTGCTGATCCGGATTCTTAGCCAAACTGAAAGCGCAGTTACGATGATGCTTCATGTAAGCGGTTTTGGCATCTTCCTTCTATTAATTCCGGCATTTCTAGAGTGGCAAAATGTCAGCATGCTGACAGTTGCGAGTTGTGTTTTGCTGGGACCACTGTCTGTTGCTGCGCAGTATTTTACGATTCGCGGATATCGTATCGCGCCACTGTCAGTAGTCGGCCCGGTTGATTATTCATGGCTGATATTCGCAATGGTACTCGGTATCGTGATATTTGATGAATATCCGAACATGGGGGTCATTTCAGGAGGTGTCCTGATTATCGTTGGTGGCGTGTTGTTAACCAGCATTCGCACTCAACGGTGAATCAAAAACGCCGGGCAGCGCAGTCTGCATTGGCCATGCTTGAAACCTGCCTCAACCCATCTTCACCTCATAAATCGAAACTTCCACATCTCCATTCTCAGTCGCAGCGACAGTAACCTTGCGACGATACCCTTCGCCCTCAAACGTATCCAGTCGCTCCCAGTGATCGGGTAAATCGGGTGACTCGAAAATGGAAACCTCGACTGCATCGCTATCCAGATCAAGAACCATTCCGGGGCAGCCATGCGCCGCACCCCAGCCTTCTTCAACCAGCCTGCCTTTGACAATGCCTTTGCTCCATTGACCTTCAAGGCCGGCCAGTTGGTGATGATTGATCTGGCCTGGTGCAAGCGTTCCGTAGGTGGCAAGGCGGTGTAGTGCTGACATGTTCGATTCCAAATTACCCTGAATGAACCCTAGCCTGTTGAGCCGGTTTCCCAAACCCTTTTGCATAGGCCCGAGAGAAAGCCGATAGTGAATTGAAACCGCTACGCACGGCAATCTCGCGCAAAGACATATCCGTGTCCAGCACCATCCGGTTGGCAGCCTTCAGCCGCAGGTTGAGATAAAACCGTCCGGGCGTCATTCCCACGTGGCGCTTGAATATCGCTTCCAGCGTATTCGACGACACCCCGACACGGCGCGCAATTGCCGCCACGGGCGAGGGTTGCTCAATCCATTTTTCCATCAATCGCACGGCCTGTTCGAGCCGCCGCTCTTTCCGTGCGACACGACCGAGCGACACTAGCGGTTGCTCGTCAAACTGCGAATGCGCCTCGTCATAAATGAAGACACTCGCGACCTCCATCGCAACCGCCGGTCCGTTGCGCTGACGGATCATGTCGAGCAACATGTCAAAGGCGGGTGATGCCCCACCACAGGTCATACGGTTGCGATCCACAACATAACGGTCAAGCCGTACTTCGATTTCGGGAAAGGAATCCGTGAACGCCTCGAAATCCTCCCAATGGGTTGTAGCAGTGTAACCATTGAGAAGCCCGGCCCGTGCAACAACCCAACTCCCGGCCTCAATGCCCGCAACCGCCCTGAACCCGGACGCAGCCTTGCGCACGGTGGCAAGCTCGGCAGATGAAACGTGCCTGCTTTGGTTGAAGCCACCGATGATGATCAGCAAGTCTCCGCGCTGGCGTTCATCAAATGCCTGATCTATCGTCAATGGCACATCACAGGTGAGCGGCACGTTCACACCGCTCAAGCTGGTCAACTGCCAATCGTAGAGTGCCTTGCCCGCAACCCGGTTCGCCGCACGCATCGGTTCCAGCACGGAAGACACACACATCAGGGAGGATTCCGGCAGAACCAAAATGGTCACGGCACAGGTTTTATCGACAGGTTCGAAAATGGACATATGAAATAGGTGAAACTGATTTCGATTTTTGTCAAACAAATTTCGAAAATTGTCGGAAGATATCAAGCAGATTGCTGGAGGATACAAAATGCCGTTAGAGCCGAACAGAGACGTTTTCATCACCTGTGCCGTAACCGGGTCCGGTAGCACGCAGGATCGCAGCCATCATGTGCCGCGCTCGCCGGAGCAGATCGCCAATTCTGCCATCGACGCCGCGAAAGCTGGCGCGGCAATCGTTCACTGTCATGTGCGGGATCCCGAGACCGGGACCCCTTCCCGCAAGCTTGAATATTACCGCGAAGTGACCGACCGCATCCGCGATGCAGAAGTCGATGTGGTTCTCAACCTGACTGCTGGCATGGGCGGCGACATGGTATTCGGCTCTACCGAGGCCCCCTTGCCGGTTAACGAACAGGGTACGGACATGATCGGCGCAACCGAGCGCATGGCACATGTCAGGGAATGCCTGCCGGAAATCTGCACACTTGATTGCGGCACCATGAACTTCGCGGAAGCCGATTACGTGATGACCAACACGCCGGGCATGTTGCGCGCCATGGGAAGCATGATGACCGAGCTCGGTGTCTGCCCGGAAATCGAGGCGTTTGATACAGGTCATCTCTGGTTCGCCAAGGAACTGGCGAATGAAGGAACGCTGAAATCGCCTGCCCTTGTTCAGCTGTGCATGGGCGTGCCATGGGGCGCACCGGACGATATGAACACTTTCATGGCAATGGTGAACAACGTACCCGCAGACTGGAACTGGTCTGCATTCTCCCTGGGCCGCCATCAGATGAACTATGTGGCAAATGCCGTGAACGCAGGCGGCAACGTTCGCGTAGGGCTGGAAGACAATCTCTGGCTCGGCAAGGGCCAATTGGCAACGAATGCCCAACTCGTCGAGCGTGCCGTGACCATCATCGAAAACATGGGTTCAAGCGTCATGGGGCCTGAGGCAGTACGGGAGAAATTGGGATTGACGAAACGGGCACCTGGCTCCTAATCCTGAGACAGTCAAAGGATTGGAAGGAAGATTAAATCATGATTATCGGCCTTTTTCGCGTTCTGTATCTCTTTGGTCCCATTCTCTCACTGGCACTGATCCTCATGCCCATGCGGCGCAACCTGGCCTGGTCGCTCTGGGGGCTGGCAGCGCTCATCGTTGCGTTTCATTGGGTTTCATTTTTCTCGGCACAGGAAGACAATGCCTCGGAAGTCAGTATCTTTGGTATTGCAACGTGGACACCTCTGATCATCACGACGGCGCTTTCAGGCCTGACTGAAAAACATTGGCGCGGCTGGCATTCAAACCCTTTCATTTCGCAAGGGCTTGTGTGTCTTGTTTGCCTCGCACCTTCCATTGCAGCATTCATTTTAACCAGGTGAAACCATGATCAAAAAAGCAGCAATCATTGGCGGCGGCGTTATCGGTGGCGGATGGGCTGCCCGTTTCCTTATGAATGGCATTGACGTCAATCTGTTCGACCCCGATCCGGAAGCAGAACGCAAGATCGGCGAAGTTTTGGACAACGCGCGGCGATCCCTGCCTGCCCTGCTCGACAATTCCGTACCGGTCGAAGGCAGGCTGACGCATGTGGCAACCATTGCAGAAGCCGTAACCGATGCTGACTGGATACAGGAAAGTGTGCCTGAGCGGCTGGAAATCAAGCACAAGGTATTTGCCGAGATTCAGGAACACGCAAGGAAAGACGGACTGATCGGCTCTTCCACTTCAGGGTTCAAACCATCCGAACTTCAGGAAGGCGCAAGCAATCCGACACAGATTTTCGTCGCCCATCCATTCAACCCGGTCTACCTGCTGCCACTGATTGAACTGGTCGGCAATGCAGGAACCTGCGCCCGGGCAAAAGCGGCCCTTGAACCGATCGGCATGAAGCCGTTGATCGTGCGCCAGGAAATCGATGCCCATATTGCCGACCGTTTCCTGGAAGCCGTGTGGCGTGAAGCCCTTTGGCTGGTAAAAGACGGCGTCGCCACCACGGAAGAAATCGATGATGCCATCCGCTTTGGCTTCGGCCTGCGCTGGGCGCAGATGGGCCTCTTTGAAACCTATCGTGTGG
>JBCCYR010000292.1:0-4276 GCA_039189355.1 Pseudomonadota bacterium | reverse complement strand
CTGATTAGTGGAAGGTATTGATTCTCAACACAATAACCAATTCGCGAATCGGCCGGAAGCCTGTTGCGCAAAAAAAATGCCGCTGACTGAATCAAGCCAGCGACAACAATATATTGTGGGTAAAGGTTACCAAATTAATACCTGTAGTGGTCTGGCTTGTACGGACCCTCCGTTGTTACGCCGATATAGTTGGCCTGTTCCTTGGAGAGTTCAGTCAATTTCACACCGATTTTGTCCAGATGCAGCCGCGCAACCTTCTCATCGAGATGCTTTGGGAGAATGTAAACTTCATTATTGTACTCGTCGCCCTTGGTCCAAAGTTCGATTTGGGCAAGCACCTGGTTGGTAAACGATGCGGACATAACGAAAGAAGGGTGACCTGTCGCATTACCAAGGTTTAGCAGGCGGCCCTGTGAAAGCAGGATCATGCGGTTGCCGTTTGGCATTTCATACATGTCCACCTGATCCTTGATGTTGGTCATTTTCAGGTTCTTGAGATTTGCAACCTGGATTTCGTTATCAAAGTGGCCAATGTTGCCGACAATCGCCATGTCTTTCATTTCGCGCATGTGTTCAATGCGGATGATGTCCTTGTTGCCGGTTGTTGTGATGAAGATATCCGCCTCAGAAACCGTATCTTCCAGGGTTGTAACCTCAAAACCGTCCATTGCAGCCTGAAGCGCACAGATCGGATCAATTTCAGTCACCTTTACACGAGCGCCAGCCCCACGAAGCGAAGCTGCAGAGCCCTTGCCAACATCTCCATAACCACAGACGACGGCTGTTTTGCCTGCCATCATTGTATCTGTTGCACGACGGATACCGTCAACAAGGGATTCCTTACAGCCGTATTTGTTGTCAAACTTGGATTTGGTGACAGAGTCATTCACATTGATTGCAGGGAACGGCAACTGGCCGCTCTTTTGCAGTTCGTACAAGCGGTGTACGCCAGTCGTTGTTTCTTCAGACACACCGACAATCGCATCACGTGTCTTTGTGAACCAGCCCGGGCTTTCCTGCATCCGTTTCTGAATTTGGGCCTTGATGACTTCCTCTTCCTCGGATTGAGGCACCGGGATAATATCTTCGCCAGCTTCAGCCCGTGCACCAAGAAGAACGTAGAGTGTGGCGTCCCCGCCATCATCAAGAATAAGATTGGCACCTTCAGGGAACATGAAAGACTTGTCGAGATAGTCCCAGTGTTCTTCAAGGGTCTGGCCCTTGATAGCAAATACTGGAATACCTGCCTCCGCGATTGCTGCTGCTGCATGGTCCTGTGTTGAATAGATGTTGCAGGATGCCCAGCGAACATCAGCACCAAGTGCCACAAGGGTTTCGATCAATACCGCTGTTTGAATTGTCATGTGAAGCGACCCAACGATACGTGCGCCCTTTAGCGGTTTTGAGTCACCAAACTCTTCACGGCAAGCCATAAGGCCTGGCATTTCTGTTTCTGCGATATCCAGTTCCTTGCGGCCAAATTCGGCCAGGGAAATGTCTTTTACAACATAATCGTTCGATGCGGACATTATGATTTCCTTGTGAAGTTTTAATGCGCGTGAATGCGCTGAATTCTCATAATTTCGGCTGCATTAGCAGGAAAAATTCAATCACGCAACATCATATAAAGATTTCTTTATATGAATGGTAAAGTTACTCGGATTCGCCGAATTTGCCGCCGATCAATTTCTTTAATGCAATCAAGGCGGGTTTCGCATCAGGGCCTGTAGCAGACACATGAATCGAGCTTCCCTGGCTTGCCGCCAGCATCATCAAACCCATGATCGATGCGCCGCCGACTGTATGACCATCCTTGCTTACAATGACATCTGCATCAAATTTCTCGACGCATTCGACAAACTTCGCTGATGCCCGTGCATGCAATCCGCGTTTGTTGGGAATCCTGAATATCTCTGACTGGTTATCAGCCATTGTTTATTCCCGGCCCTCAAGAACCTTGCTTGCAACGTGAATGTATTTTCTGCCAGCATCCTGGGCGGTTTCTGATACTTCAGCGAGATCTGAATCATTCCTTGCACTTGCGAGTTTCACAAGCATCGGGAGGTTTATTCCGGCAATGACTTCAACATTGCGGTCTTTCATCAATGAAATTGACATGTTGCTCGGAGTGCCGCCAAACAGGTCTGTAAGGATAATAACGCCTGAACCTGTCTCAACTTCATCAATCGCGTCAGAGATTTCCTCGCGCTTCGCTTCCATGTCGTCGTCAGCGCCGATGCAAACAGTTGCAAAGCATTCCTGC
The DNA here is from genome assembly GCA_039189355.1 of Pseudomonadota bacterium. Lineage (GTDB taxonomy): Bacteria > Pseudomonadota > Alphaproteobacteria > Rhizobiales > Rhizobiaceae > JAALLB01. Next base: position 2,013 of record JBCCYR010000292.1, on the reverse strand, counting down.
TGGCCCACCACATGTTCAAGCGCCTTGCGAAATTCCAGCGCCAATTCGCCATGGGTTACCAAAACAATTCCGATCATCCGTTCCCTCAAAAAATGTCTTTATGGCTAACAGTATCAATACTGAATTTGATTAGAGCGCAAGTGACAAGCCCGCATTTGAATGCGCTTTGAGCCATGCGAAAACGATGCGTACGGAAGCTTGTTCATGTCGACAAGGAACTTCAATGAGTGGCAATTCAATATCCTCAATAACGGTAGTTTTGGGTGCTGGCATGCGTTCAAGATCAGTATCATTCACCAGCCAGACAATTAAATGCACCATGCTTTTTTCAAGATATGGAAAATCCATGATACCGTGACCGCGAAGCTCAATCTTTCCCCTGATTGTGTCTGGCGCCTGGGCGGTCAAAATGCCTTCTTCTTTATTTAAGAGAGTCCGGTCGTCACTTACAAAATGTGCTTCCGCACCGGCGTGCCTTGCCCTTTCAAGCAAACCCATTGTGAGTGAAGACTTGCCCGAGCCGGACGGGCCTTTAATCACAATGCCTGTTCCATCAATCATGAGTGCGTTGCAATGGTAGGTTTGGCTCGTCATTTACGTGAGTTATCAGCCGGGAGCGTAACAACAAAACGTGCACCGGTTGTACCGTCCGTGCGGTTTGTAACTTCTATTTTGCCACCATGGGCTTCCACAATTTGCCTGCTTATGGAAAGACCCAGGCCCGAATTCTGACCAAAGCCATCATTCTCTGCGCGATCTGTATAGAACCGTTCAAAAACACGATCCATGTTTTCTACCTGTATTCCCGGCCCATTGTCCTCAACAACAAAGATGATCGATCCATTGTTTCTGGTAAGTCCGACTGTCACCTGACCTGTATTCTCAGGTACGAATGAAACAGCGTTGTCCAGCAGATTGTGAATTACCTGGCCAAGCCTGGTTTCATGACCTGCAACATAATACCCCCGGCGACCTGCTTTATTGGTATCTGTTCGCAAGGATATCTTCACCGAGCGTTTGCGCGTTGCCATTTCAGAACTGGCGTCAACCACGTTACGCAACAAACCGGCAATGTCCACGCGCTCAATCTGGTCGCGCACCAGATCAGCATCCAAACGGGAAGCATCCGAGATATCGGTGATCAGCCTGTCCAGACGTTTTACGTCATGTTGAATAACTTCCAGCAGGCGTTCCTTTGACTGTTGTGTCTTGGCCAGTGGCAAGGTCTCAACGGCACTTCTGAGCGAGGTGAGCGGGTTTTTCAGCTCATGGCTTACATCTGCCGCAAAACGCTCAATTGCTTCAATTCGCTGATAGAGTGCATTGGTCATGTCGCTGATTGATGTAGACAAACCACCGATTTCATCCCCGCGATATGAATAATCGGGAATATCAATGCGGGATTTCACACCACGCCGCACACGCACAGCTGCATCTGAAAGACGCCTCAGCGGGCTTGCAATCGTACTTGCCAGCAATGCGGAGAGGACAAGCAACACAATCGCAGCAACCAGAAATATCCTCAAAATCGCAATACGCTCTTCTCGGACTATCCGGTCAATGTCATCACCTTCCGTTGACAACAGCAGCACGCCCAGCACCGCCCGAAACCGCTGCACCGGCACGGCAACAGAAACCGTGAGTTCACCTTTTTCGGTAAGGCGCACAACCGGCCGGGGCGCTCCCGTCAGTGCAGACTGTACTTCCGGATATTGGGTACCCAATCCATCAAGGTCGCGGTAAATTTGCAGGTTATCCTGTCGCAAAACCCAGTTCAGGGTATTGCCAATATACTCTATCCAGCCGATCTCCTGCTCTTGTCCACCTACGGGTGGAAGGTCGAATGACTGTATCTGGCCGCCAGAATACAAATGTCGGGAGTCGAGAATGAGAATACCATCCGGATCATAAATCCGTGCCCTGGTCTGTGTCGGCCTGATTAAGGCCCGCAAAACGGGTGCTACCTGCTCCGGATTGATTGGATAACGCAGATTGTCCAGCGGATCGAGCCGG
>JBCCYR010000291.1:0-4280 GCA_039189355.1 Pseudomonadota bacterium | reverse complement strand
GGTGAAAACGTTAAAGGCATCTTCGGTTCAACAAACTGGCACTGGTCACTGTCTGACGAAGGCACAAAGGCATTCGTCAAGTCATTTGGTGAGAAGTATGGCTTCCCGCCATCACAGGCCGCCCACACGGTTTACTGTCAGACACTGCTTTATGCAGATGCTGCAGAGCGTGCAGGCACATTCAACCCATGTGGCATTGTTGAAGCGCTTGAAGGCTTTGAGTTTGATGGTCTCGGCAATGGCAAGACATTGTACCGCGCTGAAGACCACCAGTGCTTCAAGGACGTGCTGGTTGTGAAGGGTAAGGAAAACCCGACTTCAGAATTCGACGTTCTGGAAGTTGTTGAGGTTACGCCTGTATCTCAGGTTACTTACGACCCAACCATCCCGCAAATGGGTGGTCCTGAAGCAACTCTGGGTCAGTGTAACCCGGGCACATGATCTGGTAATCATCCAGTTCTGGAAGGAGGGGTGTGTTACCCCTCCTTTCTTTATCTGTCTTTGTGATTAACCTGATCACCAAAAACGGTTAAGGTGAAGCTATGGAAGCTATAATTCTCCAGATATTGAACGGTTTGGACAAGGGTTCGGCTTATGCCCTCATTGCATTGGGGCTGACGCTGATCTTCGGCACACTCGGAGTGGTCAACTTCGCCCACGGCGCACTTTTCATGATCGGCGCCTTTTGTGCGGTCACCCTCAACCGGCTTCTAAACATCAGCCATATCGTTATCGACGAAACAAAGACGGATTTTCTCGGCAATCCATTAAAAGTGGAAGTGCCATATATCTATGATTTTTTTGGCGAGGCTGCGGGGAACGCGATTATCGACTGGTCTGTTCCGATATCAATATTTTTCGCCATACCGGTGATGATACTGATAGGCTTCATAATGGAACGCGGCCTTATCCGGCATTTCTACAAGCGTCCCCACGCTGACCAGATTCTTGTCACCTTCGGGCTTGCAATCGTATTGCAGGAAATCATCAAGTATTTTTACGGCGCCAATCCAATTCCGACGCCAGCACCGGATGTGTTCAAGGGGTCTTTTGATTTTGGTGTAATGCTCGGTATAGATCCGAATGTCATCATCTATCCGTATTGGCGGCTGATTTACTTTGCATTCGCTGCTGTGATCATTGGCGCGGTATTTTCATTCCTGCAATTCACCACATTCGGCATGGTTGTGCGCGCCGGCATGGTGGACCGGGAAACGGTAGGCCTGCTTGGCATCAACATCGACAGACGCTTCACCATCATGTTTGGCTTGGAGGCGGCGGTCGCCGGACTTGCCGGGGTCATGTACACACCCATCAATTCACCCAACTATCACATGGGAATGGATTTTCTTGTTCTGAGTTTTGTGGTCGTGGTCGTGGGTGGCATGGGGTCTCTTTCAGGTGCCGTGTTGGCAGGCTTCCTGCTGGGCATACTGGAGAGCTTTGCCTCAATGACAATCGTGCTGGAAACGCTCCCCGGCATCAACCAGATCATCATTTTTCTTGTCGCCATGATAGTCCTGCTCACAAGGCCCCGGGGGCTTATGGGCAAGGCCGGCGTAATGGAGGAGTAACGACATGCTTGGTTTAGACAAAAAAGATTCAGGCCTGTTTCTGATCGTCATCGCCCTGACGCTTTTTGCACCCTTCATACTGAACCCGTTTCCGGAAGGGTCAGCAATGGCACAGTTTAACGCCGGTTATCCGGACCTTATGCAGCGCCTTGTGATCTTTGGCATTTTCGCGATCGGCTTCAATATCCTGTTTGGTCTGACGGGGTATCTCAGTTTCGGTCATGCTGCTTTCCTTGGCGTTGGCAGTTATGCCGGCATCTGGATGATCAAGCTGCTTACATTGAACGTTATTCCGGCGATCTTTGCATCAATCATTGTGGCTGGCCTGTTTTCGCTTCTTGTCGGCTGGATATCGCTCAGACGGTCCGGAATTTACTTCTCAATCCTGACACTTGCCTTTGCGCAAATGTCCTACGCACTCGCTTATTCGGTGCTCACTCCGATTACCGGTGGTGAAACCGGTTTGCAGCCTAAAGTGAACGACCCGCGTATTTTTGATGCGGCACTCGAAGCAGGTGTAACACCGCGCGCCAATCTCTTTGGCGTTTTCATGAATGACAGTTATGAACTGGCGATCGGTGGTTGGGTATTCACCTTCAATGCCGGCTATTACATAGCGGCGGTTTTCCTGGTCATCGCATTTTACATTTCAATCCGGATTTTCAGGTCCCCGTTTGGCCTCATGCTGCGCGCGGTCAAATCCAACCAGCAGCGTCTTAATTATACAGGCGTTCAATCACGGCCTTATACACTCGCAGCATTTGTGATTTCAGGCATGTATGCCGGACTTGCTGGCGGATTGCTGGTTGCAATGGATACACAGGCCGGTGCTGAACGCATGTTCTGGACGGCTTCCGGTGAAGTTGTTCTGATGACCATTCTGGGTGGTGCAGGAACCTTGATCGGACCGGTACTTGGAGCTGGCTTTATCAAGTATTTTGAAAACATCGTTTCCAAAATCAACGAAGGCATTCTGGAAACCTGGTTCTCGTTCATGCCGGGGCCGATGCAGGACTTCTTTGTTGCCATTTTCTATCCGTTTATCGGCAAGGGTTGGCACCTGACACTTGGTATCATCTTCATGCTGGTCGTGATCTTCCTGCCGGGTGGTTTGATGGAAGGTGGGCAACGTATCTTAAATCTCTTCAAGAGAAAAACAGACAAGGATGTCGGATCAGGCAAAACCCAGCCTGCACCGGCCGAATAGGGGACAATCAAGGTATGGGCATTCTTGAGGTAACCAACGTCAACAAGCGTTTTGGTGGCTTGCAGGCGTTGAAAGATGTGAACCTGAGTGTTCAGGAAGGCACTGTCCACGCGATCATCGGTCCAAACGGTGCCGGAAAGTCGACATTGCTGAACTGTTTCATTGGCAAGCTGGAGCCGGATACAGGGTCAGTCATGTTTGACGGCCATTCCCTTCTCGGCATTAAGCCGCATGAAATCAACCAGCTCGGTGTGAGCCGGGTTTTCCAGACACCTGAAATCTTTGGCGACCTTACGGTGTTTGAAAACGTCCTTATTCCGTGTTTTGCCAAGCGCGACGGCTCTTTTGAGCTGAACGCACTTCCTTCCGTTGAGAGCGAAGTTGATGTTCGTGAGAAGGCGGAGCAGATGTTGATTGATCTCAACATGATCGACAAAAAAGATGAAGATGCGGCTTCCCTGTCCCGCGGCGACAAGCGGCGTCTGGAAATGGCGATGTGTCTCGCGCAGGACCCAAAATTGCTACTGCTGGATGAACCAACTGCCGGCATGGCGAGAGCGGACACGAACAATACGATTGATCTTCTGAAGGAAATTCAGGAAGCCCGCGGCATTACGATGGCAATCATCGAGCACGACATGCATGTGGTCTTCTCGCTTGCAGAAAAGATTACCGTACTGGCACAGGGCACACCGATCGTTGAGGACATACCGGAAAATATCAAGGGGCATCCAAAAGTGCATGAAGCCTATCTCGGGGGAGCACATTAATGGCGGAGGCACAGCGCGCATCGGAAAAGATCAATCCGAAACATGAACCGGCATACTTTTCCGTCTGGGAGCTTAAAAGCTATTACGGCGAAAGCTACATCGTCCAGGATGTAAGTTTCAACATTCACGAAGGTGAAATTCTGGCGCTTCTCGGTCGTAACGGTGCGGGTAAAACTTCAACCTTGCGGTCAATCGCGCGTGTGGGTGAGCCGGTGCTGACCCATGGCGAAGTATGGCTGGATCATCAGCCAATCCATAACATGGCAAGTCATGAGGCCTCACAGAACGGAATCCAGTTTGTGCCGGAGGACAGGCGGATTATTCAGGGTCTGACGGTTGAAGAGAATCTCAAACTGGCGCAGATCGAAAAACCCATAGGCTGGTCCCTGGAGCGCATTTACGAACTTTTCCCGCGTCTTGGTGAACGCAAGAAGCAGGAAGGTACAACCCTTTCTGGCGGTGAGCAGCAAATGCTGGCGATAGGCCGTGCGCTAGCGCGTGATATCAAGCTCCTGCTGCTCGATGAACCTTATGAGGGCCTGGCGCCGGTAATTGTTCAGGAAATCGAAAAAACGCTTCAGCACATCCGGGAACAGGGCATTACCACCATCATTGTGGAACAGAATGCAATCGCTGCACTAAACCTCGCGGACCGCGCTGTTATTCTGGATACCGGTCAGGTGGTCTTTGATGGTGAAGCAAAGGAAGTGCTGGAAAACGAAGACCTGC
>JBCCYR010000290.1:0-4288 GCA_039189355.1 Pseudomonadota bacterium | reverse complement strand
TCGGCGAGAGCATCACGGCGGTGTATACAGTGACGCTTTCGGATGGCGAGGGCGGCACGGTCACGCAGGACGTGACGGTCACGATTACAGGCACGAATGATGCAGCAGTCATCTCTGGTGATACAACAGGGATGGTAGATGAGGCTCCCGGCGGCCCGGCAACCGCCACCGGAACGCTGACTTCCAATGATGTTGATAATGCAAACAATGTGTTCCAGGCCGTTGCAGTGCCAACCTCGGGAGATAACGGATTCGGCGCTTTCACTGTGGATGCGGCAGGAAACTGGTCTTACACACTGGATGATGCAAATCCGGCAGTTCAGGCCTTGAATGATGCCGATATGCTGACGGACACTTTCACAGTGCTCTCGGAAGACGGAACAGCCCAGGTCGTTACCGTGACAATCACGGGCACGAATGACGCAGCAGTTATCGCCGGTGACACAACCGGTACAGTTGATGAAGCACCGGGAGGCCCTGCAACTGCCACTGGAACGCTGACCTCAACGGATGTTGACAATGCGGATAACGCATTTCAGGCCGTCGCGTCCGCCACGGCCAGTGCCAATGGTTTTGGCACTTTTACCGTCGATGCATCAGGCAACTGGTCCTATACGCTGGATGACGCCAACGCCACGGTGCAGGGGCTGGATGATACCGATACGCTCAATGATACATTCACGGTATTCTCCGAGGATGGAACTGCCCAGGTAGTGGCGATACAAATCACCGGCACCAATGATGCGCTGACGGTTACGGGTCTGCCGGACCCTGCTGCCGTTCAGGAAGGCAATACAGGTGGTGTTCCAACCAACGAGTCTTTCCTGCTGACAGACTTCTTCACGGCCAGTGATCCCGATAGCGCAGATACGCCTACAGTTGACGAAACATCAATTGTCATAACGGTAAATGCGGCAAGCGATACCAGTAACTTTTCGTCCCTTGCGATCTTTGGGACCGGAAATTCAACCAGTATCGTAACGGATACTGCGAATTTCGACTTTCTGGCAGACGGCGAGCAAGCTGTCTTTGATGTGTCCTTCGACATTGTGTCGGGCCCGGATACAGTGAATGAGACATTCACAATTACGATCAATGGTGAAAATGACGCTCCGGTGGCAACGGCAGGCAGCAATGTAAATGCAACCGCCGGCGGTGGAGCGGTGTTGATTGAGACTGCGTTTTCTGCCTTTGACGTGGATGCCACTGATACTATTCCAACCGCCACGATTTCGATAAGCTCTGGTTTTGTGCTTGGAGAAGATGTGCTCAATTTTGGCGGAGCAGCAGGCATTGCCGATAACTATGATGCCACTACAGGCATCCTTACGCTGACAGGACCCGCAACTGTTTCTGAATTTGTCTCTGCAATTCAGTCAATTACGTTCCAGAATACGGGATCAACTCCAGGAACCACAAACCGGACAATTACTTATGTGCTCAATGATGGGATGGATGACAGTTTGCCCGTCACTTCTACAGTGACCGTTGATGGCGGCGGCGGTGCAACAACTTTCTTTGCCAGTACTTTTACTGCAGCCAGTTTTATGGCTGATGACCAGAGCGACCCGATCGGACAACTGTTGTCATTGCCGCCCATTGTTTCTTTGGTGGAAGACAATTCTACGCCTGATGAAGAGACCCCAGACCTGTCCGGATTGATTGAGGATGTCAGTCTTGAGGAAGTTTCAGGTTTCGAAAACTTCGAAGATGGTGAAGGCGGTGCCAATCAGCCCTTGCAAAACTCAACCGCGACAACGGGTCCTGTTTCTCAAATTCCTGATACCCAACCAGGTGCGATTGAAACGGTTGACGCAAACCCGGCGCAAAATGATGACAGCCTTCAAATACAGGCGCAAATGAACGTGGTGGGATAGGCACGTACGCATGACAATGCCCTCTTTCCTGCGCCGCTCAAATAAGTTTATTGCCTGCATCGTCCTGATGGTATTTGTTTCTGTCTCGTATTTTGCAGAGGCTGAAGCAGAAGAAAATATCAGCAAGCGTGTTCAAGAGGCCTTGAACCTCGAAACGTGCAACCAATTCAGCCTGCCTGAAGCGCAGTTCCAATCTCTGAAAACCTACTATCTCGAAACTGGATTTTTGCCGATTTGGCTGGAAAACGGATCGGCCAATACCAAAGCGAATATAATGCTTACCGAGTTGCAAAGATCGACTGCCCATGGCTTGAAACCGGAATTTTACCATTACGATCTTCTGAATGATCTGGCAGAGAGCAAAGCTTCCGGTAATGATTTGGCATGTTTCGAAGTGCTGCTATCCAAAGCCTTTGTGCTTTATGCGAATGATATCGCAAACGGACATGTCCAGCTTGATGAATACCCGGAGCATACAATCATAAACCCGGTTACATTCGGTCCGGAAGTATTGCTGGGCAAGGCCACAGATGAAGATGGTCTGCAGAGCTTTCTGAAAACGCTACTGACGACGGATGACCGCTACGTTCGCCTGATAAGCAAGCTTGCGGAATTCCTCCGCATCGAAAAACTCGACGCATGGCCAGAAATCCGGAACCTCGGCTCGTCGGAAAACCCGGCAGTTGATCCTGAAAAGGTGAAGGAACTTTTATTGTTCACAGGCGATCTGTCTGCAAAAGACTTGCCCGAAGCAACCAGAGAATCGATTGAGTATCTAAGAGCGGTAGCACGCTTCCAGGCCCGTCATGGTCTTGAGGTTACGCAGCAGGTTGATGCGCCGACGTTTCGCGAAATGGCCATGCCATTGGGGCGCAAGATAGACCTGATCAGGATAAACCTGGAACGCCGCCGTTGGCAGAACCGTGATCTTGGCCCGGAACATGTCTACATCAATGTGGCAGACCGGAGTTTGCGTTTTGTCCGAAAAGACAAAAAATCTGGAAGTACAAAGTTCAAGCCGGCCGTGAGTTTATCAAAACTTCCAACATTCAGCGGAAGTGTGTCCGCAGTCAAATTATCAGGGGATGATGCGCTCATCCTTGAGGTTCTCGTTGATAGTGCGGATGAGGCCCGGGCTGTCGAATTTGAGTTGGAGGGCGATGCAAGACAGAATCTGGAAAATCTCCTTGGACGCAAGCAGGCTGAACAGGTTCAACCCGTAGAACAGGCCCGTATCGTTTTGGACAACCCGGTGCAGACCTATGTGACGTATCTGACAGTCTGGGCGAACAAGGACGGCTCGATCAATTTCCGCCCGGACAAGTTGAAACGCGACGATGAACTGGCTGAAATACTGGGTATTTCAAAGCGTTAAAATCCAGGAGTTCTTGTGTTTCTCCATCCTCAATCACGGCGTGAAGGGTGCCTGTCAACCCTGCGGTAAACAGCACTTTCACCATTTTCTGGCAGAGCCCGATTTCAGCCATAACAATCGCTCTGCATAGGGTGCCGAAGAGTTAGAAACGACGGATGACAGATTGTTGCGCACATATGATCGACAGCGTATGTGTAAAATGATTGAGCCTTCGGATCCGGTAAAGTTTCGGCTGATGTGGATCGGGATTGCAATCCAAGTACCCTTTGCGCTCTCTGACTCAAGCAGCATGACAGACCGGGGACGTATCTTCAAACGAACCTCTAAGGGGAAATGCCATGGAATTTACGAACAAACGGACCGTTCAAGTCATTGCCTTTTTGCTGTTGGTCTTGGTGGTCACACAGATAGTGTATACCGCGCTTTTCTATTACGGCCCGGGAAGTAACGCTCCGTGGCGTTTGCTTTGGGGGTTTGAAGCTCTACTCTTCACGATACTTACAGCGTTTTCGGGTGCGGCGATGCTGCAAACCGGACGCTATCAGTTAGGCTGGTCTGCCGTTACGTTCAGCGCAGTGTTGAACCTGATACAAGTGAGCGTTGGCGGCACGCTGATTCTGACATTCCGCGAATCCGCGGGCGAAATCGAGGCATTGGCACCAGCGGCAGGTGGAATTGTCGCTCTGGCTTTCATGGTCTACTACACTGCGAAGTTCCTGCTGGGCTTTGCCGCACTCGTTTTCGGGATGGCCAAACGGAATGAAGGCGCCAAGGCCTTGGGCAGCCTGACAGCTATTGCCGGCGCTGTGACCATGGGCGCCAATGCGATCCTGATCGTCTTTGGACAGGATGGCTTTCTTCCATCAAGTGTCGCTACCGTGCCGGGTGTGGCCGCGACGCTGCTTCTGGCGCTCTGCCTCCTAAGTGTGGCGCGGGAAGGCCGGGAAGAATAACCAGCGGTTACCTGAACCCGCTTTGCCTTAAGACAAGCAAGAAATAAGTGTCTGCGTTTTAAAACGCACAAGGAATACAGCCG
>JBCCYR010000289.1:0-4288 GCA_039189355.1 Pseudomonadota bacterium | reverse complement strand
GTTACAACCAAGTGCTCTCAAACCGTACAGTAGCCCTCCATGGGTGCTGCCTGATCCGGATGGGCTGAAAATGATATCCGGCTCACGTTCAAGCCTTGCAATCTGTTCGACAAGCTCTCTGGCAGCATCGACATACCCCAATGCACCAAATGGTGGATGCGAAGGATGGAGATGCACGACATACGGATTTCTGCCCTTGCTTCTCAAACGGTCAGCAATGTCTTCCAGATTGCGGTCTGCTCCCTCCTCGTCTTCTCCTTCCGGATAGGCATGAACGATTGCACCAAGCAGATGATCAAGCAAAACGTTTCCGGAGTTGGCATAGTTCTCTGAATTCTTCGCCACACGGTTTTCCAGCTGAACATGACATTGCAATCCGTATTTGGCGCAGGCTGCCGCTGCAGTCCGCACAAAGTTGGACTGGACTGCACCCGTAATCAGAAGCGTATCTGCTTCCTTTGCGATTGCATCCCCCAGATAGTATTCCATCTGGCGAACCTTGTTTCCGCCGAAGGCAAGCCCGTTGCAATCATCCCGCTTGATTAGAAAACTCTCAACGCCAAGTTCTCTTGCCAGATTATGTTGCGGCTCAAGCGGGGTGTCATGGGGCCACAAAATGGCCCTGGGGAAATCCTTCAGACGTTCCAGAGCCATTTTCCCTCTCTAAGCGGCTGCAGCAATCCTGCGGCGCTGCATCAGGAATACAAATCCCAGCAACAGCACAGCCGGAATGTAAAACCATTCCTTGGCGGGCCGTTCTGCCCGCTCCCGGACTTTCGACACGACAACCGGCTCATCACCATAATAGTCAAACAGGTTTCCAATAGTCTCGAAGAACGGCGTCTGGGGGAAAGGTTCTTCCACCTTGGCAAGCCCCTCTTCAACCACAATGCTCAAGCCAGCCTTGCGCAAACGCTCAACCGCATCCGCGCGGTCACCCATGGGCACCAATAAAGTGGTTTGCGTGACTTCTCCGGTGTCAAAATCCGGCCCTCTGACAATAAAGGTCAGAATTCCGTTGTCCGGTGCAGTACCAACCACTTCAAACACTTTTGCGGGTTCGGTATCGTTGAATGGCGGGTAAACCTGGTCGAGCCAGTAACCGGGCCTGAACAGGGTAAAAGCGATAAACAGCAGTGCCACCGTTTCCCATGTACGGTTTTTTGTAAACCACCAGCCTTGCGTCGCCGCGGCAAACAACATCATCGCTATCACCGCAACAATGAAAACGAAGATCGCTTTCGTCCATGTAACGTCGATCAGAAGAAGTTCCGTATTGAAGATAAACAGGAATGGCAGGAGTGCTGTCCGTATGTCGTAGGTGAAGCCCTGAACACCTGTCTTGATTGGATCACCTTTTGCAATGGCTGCGGCGGCGATCGCTGCCAGGCCCACAGGCGGCGTATCATCAGCAAGAATTCCGAAATAGAACACGAAGAGATGGACCGCGATCAGCGGCACGAGCAAGCCTGATTTTGCCCCAAGCGCGACAATCACCGGAGCCATAAGGGAGGACACAACAAGATAGTTTGCTGTTGTCGGCAGCCCCATGCCGAGAATCAGACTCATGATGGCGACCAGGATCAGCATCAGAAGCAGGTTACCGCCTGACAGGAACTCGACAAACTGGCCTACAACCTGATGTGCACCCGTAATCGAAATGGAACCGATAATGATACCCGCTGCCGCAGTTGCAATCGCAATGGCAATCATGTTGCGGGCGCCTGAGATCATGCCGTCCAGCATTTCTTCCCATCCCCGGCCGAACCTTGACATGGGATCACCCTCGCCCCGCATCAGCGCCTTCAGCGGGTGCTGTGTCAATGCAATGAAGATCATCATCAGACATGCATAGAAAGCGGAGATATGTGCCGACAATCGTTCCGGTGTTGGCAGGATGCACCACATCAAAAGGATAATCGGCACCAGATAGTACAAACCCTTGATTGCGGTTTCACCGGCGCGCGGCAATGCCGTAATGGGCGCATCCGGATCCTCTTGTTCGAAGTCCGGTTTGCGGGAAGCAAACCATAAAAGCGATACATAACCGATCATCAGAAAGACGATTGAACTCAGGAATGTCAGTCCCGGCAGCACGGTTGAAACCAGACCTTGAAGGAAATGCACCAACGCAAAAATCAGCGCCACTCCGATGAACCCGGTAAGGAACAGGAAGAGTTTCATCATGAAGGTGATGCTTGATGGCGGCTTCTCAAGCCCCTTCAAGTTGAGCTTGCAGGCTTCAAGATGCACGATGTAGAAAAGCGCAATATAGGAAACCAGAGCCGGAACAATCGCATGCTTGAGGATTTCGGTATACTGAATGCCTGTGAACTCCGCGATCAGGAATGCAGCGGCACCCATGACCGGAGGTGTAAGCTGGCCGTTGGTTGACGAAGCAACTTCAACCGCACCCGCCTTTTCAGCAGAAAAGCCGGTCTTTTTCATCAACGGTATCGTGAATGTTCCGGTCGTGACCGTATTGGCGATGGACGAGCCTGAATACATGCCGCTCATCGCTGAGGCCAAAACTGCTGCCTTTGCAGGGCCACCCTTGAACTGCCCCAGAAGGGCAAAAGCGAGCTTGATGAAATACTGGCCAGCGCCAGCCTTTTCCAGAATTGCCCCAAAAAGCACAAACAGGAAGATCGTTTGAGTGGAGACCTCCAGCGGTTTGCCGAAGATGCCTTCTTCCTGCATCCAGAAATGCCACATGCCCTTGTTGAAAGATGCACCACCGTAGTTGCCGCCACCTATAAACACGTAGCCTGCCAAAATGGCTGCCACTATGATCATGGGCAATCCGAGAGAACGGAATACGCAAATCGTGAGTACGGCAATGCCCAGAAGAGCGACCGTCATATCATAAGGAATAAGCCAATGGTCAAATGCCCCGGCACGCTCAGCGATATTGCTGTTGAGGGCAATCATGTAGCCGATACACGAGACACCAATGATCAGAATTGCCCAATCATACCAGGGTATACGATCACGAGGTGAGCTCTTGAACAGCGGATAGGCAAGACACACCAGGACAACACCGAAAGCAAGGTGAACCTTTCTGGAAATGGAAAGGTTCGCGATGAAGAAAAACCAGGAAGAACCAGTCCATTCAGTCAACATGGAAGGAACCGGAGACGCAATGTAAAGTTGATAAATCGACCAGGCAAGACAAAGACCCGGAATGAGCTTTGCCAAACTGCCGGATAATTCCCTGGCGCCGCTATCGACTTCCGCTGCTATTTCTTCCGCCGAACGTTGATTGGCTTGATTTGCCGACATCGCATCCTCCCCTGAATTTGACACCGCAGACTTATGGTTGCCCAGTTCTGCTTATCAGCACATCACCATGTTGCATTGGATGGAAATGTGCTGAGAAGCACGGGACAAGAAAAGCTCCGCAGTATCCCGCGGAGCTTAAGTTTAACCGGAATTACATCCAGCCCTTTTCTTTATAGTACTTTTCTGCACCAGGATGCAGCGGTGCTGAAAGTGAATCCCTGACCATCTCCTCTGCTTTCAGGTTACCAAAAGCAGGATGCAGTCCTTTGAAGTCATCAAAGTTTTCGAAAACAGCTTTCACAACAACATAAACGACCTCTTCCGGAACATCCGCACTGGTCACAAAAGTAGCGCCAACACCGAATGTATTGATGTCGTCTGCATTGTTATACATCCCTGCCGGAATGGTTGCCTTGCGGTAGAACGGGTTGTCGGCCACGAGCTTGTCAATTTCAGGCCCTGTTGCATTTACAAGTGTTGTCGCACATGACGCGATTGATTCTTGTGTCAAAGCGGACGGGTGACCCACAAGCCAGAAGTATGCATCAATCTTGTTGTCGCAAACAGCCTGACCGGTTTCCGCTGATTTCATTTCTGCAGCAATTTTCAGGTCTGAACGTTCCCAGCCCAGTGCACCCTCGAGAACTTCCCAGGTGCCACGTGTTCCTGAACCCGGATTACCGATGTTGAGGCGCTTGCCCTTGAGATCGGTGATATTGCTTACACCTGCATCTTCACGGGCAATGATAGTGACCGGCTCCGGATGCACAGAGAAAACCGCACGCAGTTTTTCAAATTTGCCCTGATCTTCAAATTTTGAAGTGCCGTTGTATGCATGATACTGCCAGTCAGACTGGGCAACACCAAACTCCAGTTCACCAGCACGAATCGTATTGATGTTGAAGATGGAACCACCGGTTGATTCAGCTGAACATCGGATGCCATGTTCCTTGCGGTCCTTGTTGACCAAACGGCAGATAGCGCCTCCAGTAGGATAGTACACACC
>JBCCYR010000288.1:0-4289 GCA_039189355.1 Pseudomonadota bacterium | reverse complement strand
GCAGACGTTGCAGCGCTCGCCAGCGTTAAGGAACTCGGTCTTTCAGGCACCAATGAAACCATCGTCAAAGAGGTTGGAGCTTCCTACGCAAAGTCCGCTTTTCAGCAGGAAGATGAAATCTCGGGCGGAACGGGCATTTTCACAGTTGATGTCCAGCCGGACAAGCAGGACCGGACAGTGGTTGTTGCTCTGTCCTATGAATGGAAGCCGTTTCTGGCGCATATCTTCGACTACCGTGTGACTCCAATCAAGGTGAGTGCAACAGCTGGTTTGGCAGGGCGCTCACTTACATGCATTGTAGGATTGATGCAGCCAGAGCGATTGGCAAAGTCCAGCATACATCTGGATGACAAATCGGTCGTGAAGGCTGATGAATGTGCTGTTTACAGTAATTCTGTTTCCCGGTTTGGATTGCGTGCAGATAATGCGTCTGCAATGTCCGCGAGCACAATTTGTTCAGCAGGCGGTGTCCTCGAATTTGGTTTTGGTTCCACAGCCAATTTCCAACCCAAGCCCATTACTGACTGCCCGCAGATTCAGGATCCGCTTGTTGCCCGCAAAGCTCCCAATGTTGGCGCATGCGATTTCACCAATCTGCAAATATCGACGGATCAGAAACTTGATCCGGGGGTTTATTGTGGCGGGCTGCTGGTCAGCGGGAATGCCTCGGTTACCCTCAATCCCGGATTATACACAATGAAAGATGGTCCCTTAGTGGTTGATGACACTGCATCTTTCATCGGTTCCAAAGTGTCATTTTTCCTGACCGGAGATGATTCAGTCTTTGACTTTCGGGCAGGAACCTCAATCGATTTGGCTGCGTCTGAAACCGGAGCAATGGCTGGCTTGCTGTTTTTTGAGGACCGGAATGTTAGTTACAGCTTTGATTTTAATCCGTTTTTTCTGAAATATTTGCCCAGTGATGTCCGGCTTCACAAAATCAGCAGCAATGATGCGCGTAATCTTTTGGGTACACTGTACTTGTCCCGCAGCATTCTTCTGGTTGACGCTGATGCCCCGGTAGCCGACACGTCGGCCTACACGGCAATCATTACCGGAAGGCTATGGCTGCGCGAAGGTCCGACACTCACCCTCAATGCAAATCTGACAGATACCAAAGTTCCTGTTCCTGATGGTTTGATTGGCACGGATCCCGTTTTAACAAAATAGTTCAGCCAAGTTACGCCTTGTGTTCTTCTTCACTGGTATCAACCAGTGCCTTGTTGTAACAGGCGAGTGCCTGTGTCTGGGTCGCATGGCCGACGATATTTAAGTCGCGTGCATTATCAATCACGGGCAAGGATTGATATCCTGCATCATCATAAGCCCGAAGCGCTACCTCCAGATTGTCATTTGCTTTCAAGTGCGGTGGCAGGATGCCATCTTCATCCGGCTCAAGTTTCTGCGCTTCTTCGCCAGGTATCAGGAATGCCGAGACTTTTGTAATCCGCATGACATATTTGTGCGGCCCCTCACGCAGGAAGAGACCACGCATCTCAAGCTGCCACTCAAAGAATGAATGTCCATGGATTGCCTGATTGATACCCGTTGATATGGATACGGCGAGAAGCAATGCGATTGATAATGTGTACCCGCCAGTAAGCTCAAACACGATCATGGTTGTTGAAAATGGAGCACCAAGAACGGCCGCAGCCACAGCACCCATTCCAAGAATGGCATAAAGTCCCTGGCTTGAAGCAAGTTCCGGGAAAGCTGAAGATGCTATGAGGCCATAAGCTCCCCCTGTCATTGCGCCCAGATAAAGCGCCGGTGAAAAGACCCCGCCGCCAAAGCGGGAGGCGAGCGTGATTGCGGTAGCAGCCGTTTTGGCAACAATCAAAATCAGAAGCAGTTCGATGCCGAGTTGGTTTTTTAAAGCCATGTCGGTGGCTTCATATCCCACGCCCAGAATTTCAGGCAGGAAAACAGCAATTGCGCCAATCATAAGCCCGCCAATTACGGGTCGGAAAAACAGGGGTATGTCTACATTTCTCGCAACATAATCCGTTCCTACCAGTGCAAACTGGAAAATGACTGAAACAAGGGCGCATACCAGGCCCAGGATTGCAAAAGCCGGAAACTCCCAAAAGGATGTAATCTGGTAGTCCGGGATGATGAAGGCTGCGACGTCACCAAACCATATGCGTGACAGGATTGTACCGCCGACGGAAGAAATCACGATTGGCACAAATGATCGTCTTGCATAGTGGCCCAATATGATTTCGTGCGCGAAAAGGACACCTGCAATCGGTGCATTAAAGGAAGCAGAGACAGCGGCACCAGCACCACAAGCCAGCAGTGTTTTGCGTGACCAGTGGGGTAGCCTGAACTTGCTTGCCAGAGCGCTTGTGATCGCGGCTCCCAAATGCACCATTGGGCCTTCACGCCCTGCGCTTGCACCGGCGCCAAGTGAGACGGCGGTAAACCAGGCGGACCAGAGTGCAGGCTTGAGTTCGAGGTCACGCCCTTCAAGTGCGCGTGCCTCAATGACATCAGCAACACCGCCCGTACGGCGGATCGGCAGAAAGTTTACAAGTCCCCAGCCGACGATTGCACCACCAATTGCAGGGGCCAGCAAGATCACATACCAGGGAATTCCCACGCTTGCAGAGACGACATTTTCAGTGCGGTCCAAAAGCCACAAAAGTTGGACAAACCCGATCAATTCCCGGAAAATGATCGTTGCCACCGAGACCGCAAACCCGACAATCATTGCAACCGCCCAGACTGCCAGTTGGCGGTCCTGTCTGAACCCTTCCAGGTTGGGCTCTATCCAGTTGATTATTATTGCAGGCAAACGCCTGATGATTTCCGGCATTTTTTTAGCCGAGTCGTTGCGTCCCTTCATATTTTTCATATTGCAGATAGTTGCGCAACCGTTAGCCACGCTTATCGAGCCATTTTGACTTACAATGACAGGCAATCTGCGGGATATTGTCATTTGCAAGAGGAATGCATGTCCTTTACTTGTTTTGATGTGCGGACTAAGTCCGCCGATTTACGGGAGGAAGCAAATTGGCGCTGCAAGATGTTGAAAAACTGGAACGCAATGAAGACGGTATTGCGACCGCATTGGGTATTCTAAAACAGCGTTTTGGCGAGCAATTCAAAAATTCCCAAGCACTGCGTGAACAGCATGCTCATTCGACCACCTATATTCCGGCACAATTGCCGGATGCCGTGATCTTTGCCCGCTCGACAGAAGATGTGCAGGATACGGTTCGGGTATGTGCCGAGCACAAGGTTCCGATCATCCCGTTTGGGACCGGTACGTCTCTTGAGGGTGGAGTAAATGCACCTGCAGGAGGCATCTCAATCGATCTCAACGAGATGAACAGGATACTGGAGGTTAATGTTGAAGATCTTGATTGTGTGGTTCAGCCCGGGGTTACACGCAAGGTATTGAATGAACATTTGCGCGATACCGGTCTGTTTTTCCCGATTGATCCGGGAGCAGACGCATCCCTGGGCGGTATGGCGGCAACGCGGGCATCCGGAACGAATGCAGTTCGCTATGGCACGATGCGCGAGAATGTCATCAATGTGACGGCTGTCATGCCGGATGGACGGATTGTCAAATCTGCCCGCCGTGCGCGCAAAACAGCGGCAGGCTATGATCTTACAAGGCTTCTGGTTGGTTCCGAAGGTACGTTGGGGATCATAACCGAATTGACACTCAGGCTTTATGGAATTCCCGAAGCCATGTCTGCTGCAATCTGTTCGTTTCCCACGGTTGAAGATGCGTGCAATACAACCATCATGACCATGCAGACCGGCATCCCGGTTGCCCGCATTGAACTTCTGGATGCTGATACGGTCAGGGCGGTGAATGAATATTCAAATCTCGACAACCCCGAGCAACCGTTGTTGTTGCTGGAATTTCACGGAAGTGAAGCAGGTGTTGCAGAACAGGCAGAGCTGTTTGGTGACATTGCCAGGGAATTCGGTGGCAGCGGATTTGAATGGGTAACGAAAAATGAGGACCGGACCCGTTTGTGGCAGGCAAGGCACGATACCTATTGGGCGGTCAAGGCGTTGCGCCCCGGAACTGAAGGAATAAGCACGGATGTTTGCGTTCCCATTTCAAAGCTGGCGGAGTGTGTTACCGAAACCCAAAAGGATATTGAGGATGCAGGATTGTTCGGTCCTGTGGTCGGACATGTGGGGGACGGCAATTTTCACTGCCTCTTACTGATAGACCGGGACAATGAAGATGAAATCCGGCGGGCTGAAGATGTGATGGAACGCATGGCAATGTGGGCACTTGCAATGGACGGGACGTGCACGGG
>JBCCYR010000287.1:0-4306 GCA_039189355.1 Pseudomonadota bacterium | reverse complement strand
CATTCGACATCAATGATGTACGCCTTTGGATGCAGTCAAAAGACTAATCTGAAAGTTTAGACCGGAAACTATCCCGATCTGAATACCCAAAAAATCCTCCCTGTCGCGGTGGCCACTTCGGTGGCCGCCGTTTTTTTTGGCCAAATACAGGCCTGGCGGGGAACCGGGATGCTCATTCATTTTTCGAATAACCATTAGACTTTCAATGCTTCTACCAATGAATCCTTGAATGAACAATTATAGTCGCAGGCAAAGGGAATAGCCCGCCAGCCTTTTGAAACTGTAACGAAGAGGAATGAAATTATGTCACTGCAAGACAAACTTGACGGCTTTAAAGCCCAATTTAAAACTCAAGCTCCGGCTGAAGCATTCGAAGCTTTTGGTCGCTCCACACAAGAACTGATCGATAGTGGTCAAGCAGATCGTGCTCTCAAAGCCGGCGACCAGGTTCCTGACTTTGTCCTGACCGACTCCGACCGCAACGACGTTGCACTCAAAGACCTGTTGGCCAAAGGCCCTGTCGTACTGACTTTCTATCGCGGCGTTTGGTGCCCATACTGCAACATCGAGCTGCAAGCTCTTGAAGAAGTTGTTGGTGACATCCACGCAAAAGGTGCAACTCTGGTTGCCATTTCAATGCAAGGTGCAGCTGACAGCCGCAGGTCTCAAAAAGACAACAACCTGAGTTTCCCGATCCTTACCGACAAAGGTGGTGAACTTGCCAACAAATTCGGTATTCGTTGGACACTTCAGGACTATGTTGTTCCGATCCATTCCGGTTTCGGTGTCGAACTTCCGAAAATCCACGGTGACGGTCAATGGAACCTTCCTATGCCTGCTCGCTATGTCATCGATACTGACGGCACAATCGCTTACGCAGAAGTCAATCCTGACTACACACGCCGTCCTGAGCCAAGTGACCTTTTCCCGGTCCTTGACCAGCTTGCTCATTCAGCAGCTGCATAATTGAGCCACTCCTCCCTCTGGCTCCTACTACTCTGGCGTTTCACCTCAAGTGGAACGCCGGGGGGTACCACAAACCAAACCGGCCTGCATGGTTGAAAAAGTCAAAACCAAGTCTGAGGAAAAGTTTATGAAAAACGAATTTTTATTATTTCTAATTCTGATTGCTTCAATTCTTGCTTTGGGCACACCTGCCAAGTCAACCGACACGACCAATCAGGTTTTATACAACACGCAGTCGCCAAACACAGACCTCTCGCTGCGGGAAGAAAATGCGTCGCAAGCAATTGTTAAAATGCGCAATTTTCTAAGAGAGGGCGAACAGGTCATTCAATTATAACCTCACCGACATGTAGAGCGGGATCATCGTGAAATCATCTACATACAAATCTTGGAATAGAAAAATGAAGAAAACAACATTCATCCTACCCTTTATCATGCTGAACCTGTTGTCAGGTATCGGTTCTCTCGCCATGTTCTGGTGGTCCAATTGGGATCCGATCTGGATCGGCGTATTTTTTACAACCTTCCCATTGCCATTCCTGTTGATGGTTCTCAGCCAGGCGCTTAAACTTGCACGTACCTCAGCAAGATTGCCGTTGATCCAGTTGTTGAGTTTTGCTGGTGTGGCTTTTGTATTCTACTCACTGTACACACGCGGTGGCCCATCCATTGCATCTGAGTATGTCGCAGCTGCGATGGCTGTCATTGGTGCTTTAGCAATCCAATGGTTTATCTGGATATTCTCACCGTACAAGCGTGAAAAGAGCGCCAGCATTGTCAAAGGCAAGCCATTGCCTGAACTTCCTTTAAGCCGTCTCGATGGAACTGAAGTTACATCTTCATCCTTTACAGGTTCAAAAACCCTGATCGTTTTCTTCCGGGCGAACTGGTGTCCGTTCTGCATGAACCAGCTCAAGGAAGTTGCTGGACGTGCAGACCGTCTTCGCAAGGCTGGTGTTCAAGTCAAATTCATTTCCAACCAGGGAGTAGAAAACTCCGAGAAACTGGCAAAGGATCTGAAACTGCCTGACAACTTTGAAATTTTTCAGGACAATGATCTTCGAGCTGCCAAAACGCTTGGCATTGAAGACATCGGTGGCTCACCGGTTGGCATGCCTGGCTACCCTGCCGATACAGTCATGGCAACTGTGGTTGCGCTTGATGCAAACGGTAACGTCATCTTCGGAGATGAAACTGACAACTATCGTGTGCGCCCTCACCCAGACACATTCCTTCATGTATTTGAATAAGTGACTGGAAAGTCTCCCCGGGTCCTGTTGCAAACTCCTCCCAAGCAACAGGACCCGGGGTCAAATCTCAAAGTCAGGTGCATTCTTAAAGAACAATCCCTGGCCTTCAGTTTTGACCCCGAAAAAGGAAGTTACCCATGGCAATAACACTCGATAAAGTTTTTGTACCGGCCAGCCTGCAGATGCTGGGAAGTGTTTCCGGAGTTTTGGAGAAAGCACGTGCGCATGCTGAGGAGCATGGCATTTCCGAAGCCGAAATGCTTGGTTTGCAACTTGCTGATGACATGTGGCCCCTTCCCAATCAGATACAAGGCATGTGGGCACATTCTGCCTATGCGATCAACCAGGTCAAGTCAGGTGAATATCGTCCGAACATCCAGGGCCGCCCTACAAACTGGGACGAAATGCAAACGCTGATTGCAAAAACCGTGTCTGAGCTGGAAGCAATGGAAGATGGTGAACTGGACAGTATCGCAAATGAGACGGTTTATTTCATCATCGGCGAAAAGCCCATGTTTGAATTCACGGCGCAGAATTTTCTGTTGAGCTTCTCGATGCCAAATGTCCATTTTCATGCCACCACGGCGTATGACATCCTGCGTATGAAAGGTGTTCAAATTGGCAAGTTCGATTTCCTTGGCAACATGCGCAACGAGAAGAAATAGAGATAGTCATTTGACTGACGCTCATGATGGGTAAGCAGTCAAATATTGGGGCGTGCAGGAGTCTTCCGAGGCATAGGCTTGTGAAGACTCCTGCTTCTAACAAAGGTTTGGACGGTATCATCTCTGCGCCATGCAAACCAGATTGAAAAACGGAGGAACCAGAAAATGTCTCATATCAAATTGTACTTTAACCCGCTTTCCGGTCACGCCCATCGCCCGTGGGCCATGCTTAAATTGCTCGGTATTGAGTTTGAGGAGATTTTCGTCGATTTTTTCAAAGGTGAACACAAGGCTCCCGAATACCTGAAGTTGAACCCCTTGGGTCAGGTGCCCGTACTCATTGATGGTGACTCAGTGATTCGCGATTCAACTGCTGCCTTGGTTTATCTTGCCCTCAAATATGATCCAGAACGGCAATGGCTGCCTGCTGACCCTCTAGCCGCTGCCAATGTGCAGAAGTGGCTTGCGACAAGTACTCGCGATATCTGGGAAGGTCCCGGCATGGCCCGCATGATCAAGATTTTCAACGCTTCTCAAGATCATGAGGCTGTAGTCGCCAAAACCGATAAACTGTTCAATGCCCTTTTTGAACCGCATTTGGGAGAACATGATTGGCTTGTGGGTGATCGTCCGACCATCGCAGATGTTTCAAACTACGGTTATATCGCTGCAGTAACGGAAGGCGAGGTTGATCTTTCCGCTTACCACAATACATCAAGATGGATTGAAAGACTCGAGGCGTATCCGGGCTTTACAAAAATGCCTGCCGCTGCCCCGTATTTGCCGAAATAAAGCTCATGTATCGCTGTTGCCGGACTATGGTGGAATAAGGAGACGATATGCTCAGCTTAGAAGGATGGGACCGTGAGACATTACCGTTTCACTCAGCCGGGCAAGAATTTCAGACGCGTCTGAGTAGCGAAGAACAACTGGTAAAGAGTGCCGTAGGTCATGTAAAATATATCTCGCTGATCAACCAATCAGAAGAAGGTGCTGAATTGGGCATACATTTTTGATTGTTAGATAGTTTCAATGCTCTAAGTTCAGCGAATGGCGATATGGTTTTTGATAGTATAATCTGGAGTGACAAACATGCATAAGAATTTGGCAGCGCGGCAATTCTTTCGTATCCATTCAGGCTCCATTCTTTTTCTAATGTTATCGGTTTTCCTGACAAACGCGTCCGCACAACAAGGGCCTTTGCCTGTTGATGTAGCAACACCACTGGTCAAGACAATTGTCGACTGGGATGAATATACTGGACGCTTTGAGGCGGTTCAGCGCGTGGAAATCCGACCCAGGGTTTCAGGCTATCTGGAAGCAATAAATTTCCGCGATGGTCAGCTGGTTAAAAAGTGTGATCTTCTGTTCCTCATTGATCCACGCCCGTTTCAAACGACGCTGGACAGTGCAAAGGCGCAATTG
>JBCCYR010000286.1:0-4309 GCA_039189355.1 Pseudomonadota bacterium | reverse complement strand
CCCGACGATACCAACTTCTCTTTCATCACCTGCTGTCTTTCTGTACATTAATTTACAGACCATATCTGCTAGAACACATTTCACATCTGGCCTCACTATGCAAAGTTCCGCAGCAGATCCTATACTGTTTTCCTTCCCATTCATCAGTGGTTACGGTGTTGTAAAAGGCTTTTGTGCCGCCCGGTATGTTCAACATCAATTGTCTTCGACATCCCTTGTCGTCATGCAGTTTCCCTTCTTTCACGTCGGACACCATCCAGCTCTGTACTGAAACCGCCTTATCACACACGCATGCGCACCGTCGCGCAAAACCTACCTCAGCATGTCCTCTGGTCGGTCGGCCGGCACCTCCAGTCCCGGTCAATGTCGCACACCCTGCGTAAACAAATGGCTTGAAGGATGATCCGGGCTGACGGTAAGCCTGCGTCGCACGGTTAAACTGGGAGTCAGAGAATGAAAAGCCGCCAGCCATCGCCAGTACACGACCCGTATGCGGATCCATCGCAACAAGTGCGCCGGAGACATTTGGCTTCTGACGCAGTCTGAACTGTGTCGCATTGTCATCGTCTTCACCGAGCGCTTCAACGAAAATGACATCCCCGCGGGCCAGAACACCATCCACACCTTTGGCTGTTTTCTGCACTTCCTCGGTTCGGATCTTGAGTGCCCATTTCATGTCATCAAGTGATATATTGCCAACCTGTCGTTCTGCAGCCAGTTTCCCGGAAACTTCTTTGCGCGGATGTATCCCGATGGTTGCATCGCTTTCGGTTACCGCAAGAACAACTGCCAGTTTCCACTCCGGCACGTCAGAGAACCCTGAAAGCTCTCCAAAGGACAGTCCCCAGTCTTCTCCTATTTCGACCTTGCTGACCGGACCACGATAGCCACGCTGGATATCATATTTGATCAACCCTTTATGCAACGCCTTGCGGGCTTCCACCTGAAGTTTGGGGTCCAGTGTTGTCCGGATGGAAAGTCCGCCTTCATAGAGTGCGTCATTGCCATAACGGTCAACAATTTCGCGGCGCACTTCCTCGGAGAAATATTCTGATGCAAAGAGATAGGATGAGCCCCTGCGCGGATTGACCTCAAGCCCTTTTGCCTTCGCTTCCTTTGCCTCTTCTTCGGTAACATAGCCATTCTCGAGCATCCGGTCGATTACCCAGTTGCGGCGTTCAATTGCTTTCTCGTTTTTGCGGAACGGATGATAATTGTTGGGGCCTTTCGGCAATGCGGCAAGATATGCGGCTTCATGCAATTCAATCTCGTTTACAGACTTGTCAAAATAAGTCAGCGAAGCGCCGGCTACACCATAAGCCCCCAGACCAAGGAAGATTTCATTCAGATACAGCTCAAGAATTCGATCTTTCGAGTAGGCCTGTTCAATCCTGAGAGAAAGCAGAGCTTCCTTGATCTTGCGTTCATAAGAGCGTTCGTTGGAAAGCAGGAAATTTTTGGCGACCTGCTGGGTAATGGTGGACGCACCCACTGCCCGCCTGCCAGAACCGTAGTTCTGGAAATTGGTCACAACCGCCCGTGCAATACCTGTCGGGTCCACCCCAGGATGTTTGTAAAAATTCTTGTCTTCCGCAGACAGGAACGCCGCCTTGATGGTTTCAGGGATTGCCTGAATAGGCAAATAAAGCCTGCGCTCACGGGCATATTCGGCCATCAACGAACCATCTGAGGCATGGATACGTGTTGTTACCGGTGGCTCATAAGCGTTCAGAACTTCATAGTCCGGAAGATCCTCGGACATCTTGTCGACGTACCATGCAACACCGGCCACCGTTATGATGGCAAACAGCATACCCAACCCAAATAAATAACCTATAATCCTGAGAAGCATTACGTGTCAGCCCGAATCAATATTAGAGTTATACCTTCATTAACACCGACAATGGTTGCCAGTACATAAAGGTTATCCGCCCTTTCGATCACAATCTGAAATCCTTTGTAACAGGATTACGGAGATTGTATGTTCAAATTTCCTCGTTTGCAGGAACAAAACCTGAAATCTGCCCTAACGTAAACTTAAGTTCTTAATTGTTTTTTCTCAAGCTGAAAAATCCATCAACAGCCCGGCTGACAGCATTTGTAACATCATTCTGCCATTCCGCTTGTTGCATGAGATTTTCATCTTGAGCATTAGAGAGATAACCCAACTCCAACAAGACACTTGGCACATCAGGCGCTTTCAAAACAGCGAAAGCTGCAGAGCGTTGGGGGTTTTTGTTCAAAAATGTCTCGTCTTTGAGATTAGTGACCAGAAAGTTCGAGAACGTCCTTGAAAACTTTTTTGTCTCCTGCGCTGTCAGATCAGCCAATATATCCGTTACTTCCTCCACATCCTGGTCCACAGGAAGTCCGGCAAGCAGATCAACACTGTTTTCTGATGCAGCCAATTCTGCGGACAAGCGATCCGATGCTCTTTTGGACAAAGTGTAGACAGTCGCACCACGAACGTAACGCTGTCTCAACGAATCCGCATGAACGGATATGAACAGGTCAGCTTTTGAGCGCCTGCTGAACTCAAGCCTGTGCCTCAGTGAGACAAACGTGTCCTCTTCCCTTGTCATGAGAACATCGTAAGGCCCGGCTTTTTCAATTGCCTTGGCAAGCTTTCTTGCAACCTGCAGGACAATATCTTTTTCCTTGAGGCCATTGCGCCCGGTCGCACCACCATCAATTCCGCCATGTCCGGGGTCCAGCACAACAGTAAACCGGCCTGGTTCTTTCTGAACAGGCTTTATTCTGTCTCCTTTTATCGCGATGCCGCCACTCTCACCCAGTTCCTTGCTTTGAGTATCAAGCAGCGAAGCGAAAGTGCTTTCGTCCGTTGAATCCAAATCCATGAGAAATCGGAAATTTTCTTCGTCCAGGCGCTTTTGCATGGAGGATTTTATGATTTCGGCGGGCGCTGAAAGGGTCAACACGATCCGGGACCTGCCTTTGGATATCCGGCCAAACTGAACCGCTTCAATCAATCCCCTCGCCTCAGGCTTTGAATCATCCGCAAAATTGAATACCGCCTCTTCCAGATCAATGATTATCCGGTAAGGCTCGTCCATGTAGAATGTCTTGATTGAGAGGTTTTTATCAAAATCGAGAAAAAAGCGGGTTGTTGCATCGTCACCTGCAATCTTCGCGTTGAATGCGACAGGCAAATCTGCATCCTGCGCGATTGCTGTTCCGGTTGAAGAAACCAGAAAAACACTCGCAAGCAGGACAAATATTAGATGAATCACAGCCATGCGTAACGGTTACCAAATTAACCGGAAAAAAACACGGCAATTGCCGATCAAATATCCCGTATTCGGCATTCTGAATTAAATTGCTTGTGGAAGTTGAAAGTTTTGCTTATCTAGGGAGTGTCAGGGTAAAATGTCGATTCAACACGCAATCTTTCATTTTAGTTCAGTAAGATATAGCTGATATACTGATCATAGAATTCGCGCGGTTTCACGATACTAGCAGGAAAACCGCTTCGATACTGCGTTGCAGGCGAGGTTCAAGAACAGCGCTGCTATACGCTTCACCGGTCGGATTTTTCCGATCTACTTAAACAATTGCGGGAATAAACGTGCGCAAAAATATAATTTCAACCTCAAGCCAGATTGAAAAAGCTTCCATAGCAGGAAACTTTCCGGTGGTTTTGAAATTATTGTTCACAGTCCGCGAAATTTATCCAAACCGGAAACGTTACCAGCACTTGCGCAGGATGTTGCTCGGTGCATGCCAATACTTTGAGCATGCCGCAAGACATACACTGATGCCTGCTGACACTGCCCGGTTTGCGGAGTTAAGAATTAATGTCAAACAAGATGCTGATAGACGCATCCCACCCGGAAGAGACCCGGGTAGCGGTGGTGCGTGGTAACCGGATTGAAGAATTCGATTTTGAGTCACAGGAAAAAAGGCAGCTAAGAGGAAATATATATCTCGCCAAGGTAACAAGGGTTGAACCCTCGTTGCAAGCTGCATTTATAGACTACGGCGGCAATCGCCACGGGTTCCTTGCCTTCTCCGAAATACATCCCGATTATTACCAAATCCCTGTTGCGGACCGCCAGGCTCTTTTGGAAGCTGAAGCTGCTGAAGCTTTGGCTTCAAGGGAAGCCGAAGAGGCCGAAGACGACAACGATGACGAGAATGCAACCGCGTCAGAAAAGCCAAAACGCAAACCCAGACGTCGCAAACCCAGAAAAGCTGCTGCTGCATCTGATGAAGAGGTGGTGGAAGATGCAGAAGATAAAGCATCCAATCCAGCGGAAGACGCAGATGAAGTTGCCGATAACCCGGAAGT
>JBCCYR010000285.1:0-4314 GCA_039189355.1 Pseudomonadota bacterium | reverse complement strand
CGGGGGCCGCTCTTCATACGGAGATTTTCTGACGGAAGACAAATGGCAGCACGGTGTTGATGAAGCGCTGCGCATGGCGCTTGTCAATCTTGAGGCAGTCCCAGCCCCGGCCGGCACGTTTGACATCGTGCTCGGGTCCGGCTGGCCGGGTGTAATGCTGCATGAAGCCGTTGGCCACGGCCTTGAAGGGGATTTCAACCGCAAGAAAACTTCTGCCTTTGCCGAACTGATGGGGCAACAGGTTGCCTCAAAAGGCGTGACTGTTGTCGACAATGGAACGATTGAAGGCCGCCGTGGTTCGCTTTCTGTTGATGATGAAGGCACACCAACAAATGACACGGTTCTGATCGAGGACGGAATTCTGGTCGGTTACATGCAGGACCGCCAGAACGCGCGGCTCATGGGCGTTGAATCAACCGGTAACGGGCGCAGACAATCCTATGCGCACCAGCCGATGCCGCGCATGACCAATACATACATGAAATCGGGCGAGCATGACCCGCAGGAGATCCTCGAATCCGTTAAAGACGGCATCTACGCCGTTTCATTCGGTGGTGGTCAGGTTGATATTACCTCAGGCAAATTCGTCTTCGATTGCACTGAAGCCTACGAAATCAAGGATGGCAAAGTGGGCCGCCCACTCAAGGGCGCCAACCTGATCGGTTCAGGCCCGGAAGCAATGCAGCGCATTGCCATGGTCGGCAACGACATGGCACTGGATACCGGCATGGGCATGTGCGGCAAGCAGGGCCAGAGTGTTCCTGTCGGCGTTGGCCAACCAACCTTGCGCATGAATGCGGTTACGGTTGGAGGAACCGGGGTCTAGGGTTGAGTTGCTGCAGATGTCAGTTTTGAGCCCAAAACCCACCACATCTCATTAATAAATGTCCGCTTCCGGGGCTGCAGAATTCTTAAAAACGCTTGAAAATATCAGTTGCATAATAGAACTAATTATGATATTTAGTCTAATAATGAAACTGAACGGGTAATTGATGAAAGCGAAATCATTTTCAGAAATGCAGTGCTCCATTGCACGTACACTCGAACACGTTGGCTCCTGGTGGTCGCTACTGATTATTCGTGATGCGATGATGGGCGCTCGTCGTTTCAAACATTTTGAGGAGTCGTTGGGCATAGCCAAGAACACATTGACCAGCCGTCTTGCCCAATTGGTCGAAGGCGGCATCTTGGAAAAAATGGTTCCTCCAGACGGTTCTAAGCATGAAGAATACGGGTTGACTGAAAAGGGTCGTGAGCTTGCACCTGTAATGATTGCGCTGGCTCAGTGGGGTGACAAATGGGTTGCCCACGAAAAAGGCCCTTCTACTGAAATTATCGTTGCTGATACGGGTATGAAACTTCCTCGTATCTGGCCTCGAAAAGAGAATGGGGAAATTATGGAACTCAGCGAAATTGGTATGAAGCGTTCCAACGGAGCATCAGAGAAAAATTGGTTTACGAACTAAGCTTTTGTGAAAAGAAAGAACTGAAAAATGGTAGCACGCATATATCTTATTTTTAATTTCCTTTGCATTGGCTTGATCGGCCTTGGCTATTTGTATGATCCAAACTTGCTCCTTGGACAATATGGCCTTGAAGCTGGCAGTAGTGGGATGGATAACATGCTGCGATCTACTTACGGTGGCGTATTCATAGCAGTTGCGTTCATTTTTCTTGTTGGGTTCTTGAATGCAAACCGAAGGAGTGATGCGCTCGGAATTGCCCTGATTTTCTTCGCTGGTCTGGCTGTAGGAAGACTCGCAAGCATATTGTCAGTTGGCCTTCCACCGTCATCAATTATGCCATTACTGTATTATGAGATTGTCGCCGCACTGATCGCATCAGGTCTATACTTTCGGCCATCACAAACCGCTTAGCTTTGGGTCAGCCAGGATTTTCCAATGACAATTCAGAGCCCATTGCGGCTGTTTCGCTACTCACCTACGATATATCAGCTAACCTGTTGAGGATGTTGTATTGCTGCTTTATTCAACGTTAGGAACGGATAATTTGCCAAGGGCTGTCGTCTTCTACGATGCGGTCTTCAAAGTGCTGGGACACTCCCGTGTCGATGACCCGACTGAAGGATGGGCTGGCTGGGGTAAGGACTATGACAACGGGTATGGGTTCTGGCTTTGCCCGCCATTTGATGGGATGCCGTCGACATCAGGAAACGGAACAATGTTTGCATTCAGAGCAGACAGCGCTGAGCAGGTACGAGCGTTTCATGCGGCAGGGCTTGCAAATGGAGGAACCGACGAAGGACTGTCAGCCGTGCGTGATTATTACGAACCAGATTTTTTCGTTGCATATCTACGTGATCCGGATGGGAACAAACTGGCCGCGGTGTATCACCGCTACGATCCAGAAGCCGATCGATAAGTCAGATTCTTTTCGCCAAGGTCGCATTTGTCCCGCATAGCAGCTATTCCAGGTTTCAATCGCCCGGATAAAACCTGCCAAACAAAAAGGTTTGGTATTCGTGCTGCCTGACGCAATAATGGGCAGGAATTTTAAATCGAATACTCTGAGCGTCAGCATGCCAAATGTTCCGACCATTCAATCCGGACTTCTCCAATCGCACGATTGGGATTTTCCCGTCCCCATCGCATATGGCCCGGGACGGCTTTCTGAAATCGGGATACATTGCAGCAAACTGGATGTTCAAAATCCATTGATTGTAACCGATCGTGGCAGCAAAGGTCTGCCATTCATACAGGAACTCGAAAACTATTTATCCGGCGCTAGCCTCAAATACGCAATGTTCTCGGAGATTTCACCCAATCCGCAGGATGAAGAAATTTACGCCGGTCGCGATGCGTTTCACAGCGGTGAACACGACGCAGTTATTGCCATTGGTGGCGGTAGCGCCATGGACGGGGGGAAATCCATCTGTCTGGTTGCCCACAACGATCTGGATATCTGGGAGTTTGAGTTCGAACAACCTTCACCGCAGATACAAGCGGATTTGCTATTTCCCAAGCTGATTACGATACCGACTACAGCTGGAACAGGTGCTGAAACCGAAAGTACAGCAATGGTCACGCACGTGGCCAAAGGTATGAAGTTTTGTGTTTGGCATAAGGACTTCAAGCCATCCATGGCTTTGCTGGACCCAGAGTTGACATTGGATTTGCCAGCGACACTTACCGCGTGGACCGGAGCGGATGCATTGACCCATGCCATCGAAGCTTATCTGGTGCCCGGATTTCATCCCTTGTGTGATGCAATGGCTATTGAGGCACTTCATTTGATTTCGCAATGGTTGCCCGTTGTAAACAAGGAGCCACAAAACCTGGAGGCACGAGGAGCCATGCTCGTGGGGTCCTGTCTTGCAGGAATATCTTTCCTTAAAGGCCTGGGAATGGTGCACGCAATCTCACATATGATTGGAGCGGAGCATGACACTCAGCACGGTCTGACCAATGCCATCATTCTTCCGGTTGTACTGCGTTTCAATCTGCCAGGGATGGATGAAAAAGTTCTTCGGATGGCACAAGCGATGCAGCTTGATGACCAATCGGCTGACGGTTTCATCATCGCAATTGAAAAAATGCTGGATGAGTTGGCTATCCCTAAAGCTTTGAGCGAAATCGGAGTACCTGATGATTGCGCTGAACGCATAGCTGAAAAAGCGCTGCTTGATAGCGCAGCCGGAACCAATCCGCGCAGCGTGTCATTGCAACAGGCCCAAGAGCTGGTTGTGAAAGCCATAGAAAAGGCCAGGTAAAAGGTCAAAAAAGGTCCAACATAGATGGTGTTTTCTGATAACCGCATATGGAACAGTTAGACGGTATATTTTAGTTACTTTGTCCACATACCGGACGCTCTTTTCCAGGCACTCAGGGATACAACCGCACCAATCCCCAATCAGCATCCAGACTTTCCCGGTCAAACCGTTTGCGGTCGTGCAGGCGGAATTTGCCATCATTCCAGAACTCGATTGAAAGCGGTTTGATGCGGAAACCTGACCAGTAATCCGGGCGCGGGATGGTTCCCGTTCCGAACTTGGCGGTGAATCTCGCAACTTCCTTTTCCAGTGCAAACCGGCTCTCCAGCGGACGGGACTGTTTGGATGCATGTGCACCTATGCGCGAGCCACGCGGTCGGGAGTAGAAATAGTCATCCGCCTCTTCATCGCTGACAACTTCCACATCACCGCGAATACGCACGGATTTGCGCAGTGTTTTCCAGTGAAAACAGGCGGCAGCCTTTTTGGCATTCAGGAGTTCTGCTCCTTTCTGGCTTTCAAAATTGGTAAAAAAACAAAAACCACGGTCATCAAATCGCCGCATCAGCACCATACGCACGTTT
>JBCCYR010000284.1:0-4330 GCA_039189355.1 Pseudomonadota bacterium | reverse complement strand
CGATTTTCAGGTGCTGGTTGACCTGGGTTCTGTAAAACTCCGTTGCCATGCCCGGCAGTTTCAACTCGCCATGCAGCGGTTTGTCGGAAACGCAAAGCAGCGTGCCGTAAGGCACCCGGAAGCGAAACCCGTTGGCAGCGATCGTTGCCGATTCCATGTCGAGCGCGATGGCCCGCGATTGTGACAGCCGGTGCACCGGACCGCTCTGGTCACGCAGTTCCCAGTTGCGGTTGTCGATGGTCGCAACGGTTCCGGTCCGCATGATGTTCTTGAGGTCATAGCCGGACAAGCCTGTCGTTTCGGCCACAGCTTCCTGCAAGGCCACCTGAACTTCGGCAAGCGGTGGAACCGGAACGGAAATCGGAATGTCTTCATCCAGAACGTGATCTTCCCGGACATAGCCATGTGCGAGTACATAGTCGCCGAGGGACTGCGTGTTTCTCAGCCCGGCACAATGTCCCAGCATCAGCCATGTATGCGGCCGCAATACAGCAATGTGATCCGTGATCGTTTTCGCATTGGATGGACCAACCCCAATGTTTACAAGCGTAATTCCGGAACGGTTTTTTGTCTTCAGGTGATAAGCCGGCATTTGCGGCATGCGTGAAAGCGGTGCGGCATTGGCCTGTGCTTCTGAACAATCGTGACGGCATGTCATGCGGTTGCCGGGGGTAACAAATTCCTCATATTCTGATGCAGGATCGGAAAGAGCCTGCTCTGCGAATTCTACAAACCGGTCGATGTAAAACTGGTAATTTGTGAAAAGAACAAAGTTCTGAAAATGGTGCGGGCTTGTGCCTGTGTAATGCGCCAGCCTGTAGAGGGAATAATCAACACGCGGTGCAGTAAAGGGCGCTAAAGGCAATGACTGGTCTTGAGACGCTTCAAAGTCGCCGTTGACGATGCTGTCATCCATATATGCAAGATCAGGTGTATCAAATGAATCCCGTATCGCAGCGTTGCGATTGCCATTGCTATCCGCGTCGACTGTATCACCTTCATTGAATGCAAAATGCAGGGGGATGGGTGTCGTTGAAGTAGCAACTTCAACGGTTACTCCATGGTTTCTCATCAGGAGTTGCAGCTGGTGTTCCAGATAATCACGGAAAAGGTCAGGACGGGTGATCGTGGTTGAATATGTACCTGGTGAACTGACATGGCCATAGGACAGCCTTGAATCGATCCGGGCAAAACTGGTGGTTGTTATTCTGACTTCCGGATAATAGGCCCGATGTTTTTCACCGGAAGAATTTCCTGTGAGAAAATCTGTAAAGTTTTCGCGCAGGAACGCAGTCGCAGTTTCATAGCGTACGCACAACTCGTTGACAGCATCGCTTGCATTTTCAAAAACCGCCGGGTCCGGACTATCTGCTTCTACCATGTTGTGCGCCGCCATCATCGAATCGAGTCGGTATAGCTTCAAGATATAGTTTGCCGATTACCAATAGGCGAATCCAAATTGTCGTGATGTGATTGCGCTTTGCAGTCAATGAACTATCTTTGAAGCTTGACAAGGCAATGAATGGATTTCCCGTGCAACAAAACCAACCGATAGAACTTCATTACTGGCCCACCCCCAATGGCTGGAAAATCACGATCATGCTGGAGGAACTTGGGATTCCTTATACTGTAAACTATGTGAATATTGGTGCAGGCGATCAGTTTGAGCCTGAATTCCTGAAAATTGCACCCAATAACCGGATGCCGGCGATTGTTGATCCTGAAGGTCCGGATGATCAGCCGATTTCGGTGTTTGAATCTGGCGCCATCCTGCAATATCTCGGCCGCAAGTTCGGCAAGTTTTATCCTTTAGATGAACGGGGCAGGGTAGAAGTTGACCAGTGGGTAATGTGGCAGATGGGCGGGCTCGGGCCAATGGCAGGACAAACCCATCATTTCCGTGTCTATGCACCTGAGCAAGTGCCGTATGCGATTGACCGTTATACGAATGAAGTTAACCGCCTTTACGGTGTATTGAACAAGCGCCTTGAAGACCGGGATTATATCGCCGGTGACTATTCAATTGCAGACATGGCATCGATCGGCTGGGCTGTACTGTGGGAGCGCCAGGGGCAAGACATCAAGCAGTTTCCAAATCTCGAAGCCTGGATCGAGCGGATGAAAGCGCGTCCCGCTGTCGACAAGGGACTGAACCTCGGTATTGAAAAGCGCCAGCAAATGCAGTTCGACAAGGATGAAGAACAACAGAAAATCCTGTTTGGTCAGAAGGCACGGTAAAGTGCGCAGATTGTTCCTGATTTCAGTATGCCTTGCTCAAATTGCCGCTGTAACTTCGGCACACGGCCAATTCCTTGGTGATGAGTGGATTGACGAAGCTGAAATGAAAAAGCAGTCCGCATTTGCGCGGCAGCACAATCTGGTGCTCGTCGGGTTAAACTGCCGGTTCAGGGAAGGTGTGGAAAATCCTGGACGCAGCGATGTCATTTTCAGGGCAGAGTTTAAACAGGTCAGCCCGCCCATAGGATGGGGCTGGACGTTTGATGCCAATGCGCCCAACCGTGCCATTGAGCAACAAGCGAAAAATGGCGGGTTTGTTGTGGCCGCAGAAGATTATTTCGAGATGACAGGCGTTACTTGGGTTCGCTGCAAGGTTTGGCACCGGCCCCAATAATGTAAAAAACCCCGGACAGACCGGGGTTTTCAAAAATCAAATCAGAATATGATTTAAAGTTTTTTCCAAGTCTGAGTCTGACAGAAAACCCTAAGGGCACAACCCTTCAGCTTCATGGTTGCTCCAGAGACGTTAGCCGAGCCGGAATATTCTTTATTGTCTTCAGGATCAGTAATCGTTCCTTTGTAGTCTGCACCGGAACCTTTCAGTTTACCGATCTGCTGGCCTGCATAAGTACCTGTCTTGAGTTTGATGCAGAAAGAGCTTCCGCATTTTGAAATGCCTGCAGTCTCACCTGCTTTTGTTTTCCAGTTGCCTTCAATTGGTTCGGCAGCAATAGCGAATGTGGCGCTCGCAGCAATGAATGCTGCCGCACAGGCAGTTGAAATTAGTTTTTTCATCATGATCCTCCAGAGTAGATTTCTCATAGAAAGCGAAAATTGACGTAAACGTCAATAGCGCAATGAATTTTGCCCGGATTTGTGAAGATGGCGGCTTCCTTGAACACCTCAAATTTATTTCGAATTTTATGCAATCTTGAATCATCAATCTCGCGGATGGTTACGAAAATGTTGAATTTCAAACCTGAATCAATCGTAAAAATAATTGTAACTCATTGAAATTGTTGAATTTGTAGAGTGAATCGAATCCTAACTTCATATTTCG
The DNA here is from genome assembly GCA_039189355.1 of Pseudomonadota bacterium. Taxonomy (GTDB): domain Bacteria; phylum Pseudomonadota; class Alphaproteobacteria; order Rhizobiales; family Rhizobiaceae; genus JAALLB01. Next base: position 1,032 of record JBCCYR010000284.1, on the reverse strand, counting down.
TTTTTGATTTGTTTGTTTCCCGTTAAGCATTGTTTTTAAGCTGGTTTTCAATTCCCTCAGGCAAATTCCCCTCATCGAACAACAAGACCGGGGACAACCCGGCACAACCAAAACAAGATCGGGAAAACCGGCGAAACCATAAACAACGATCCTCTGATAAGGAGGACAAAATGAGGGACAACGAACACAATGGCTCGTTTTGAAATTGGGAATGCAAATTTCGCGGACATGGCTTCTTCAGGCAATGCGGAAGTTCTGTTTGAACTCGGTCTTATGTATGCGACCGGCCGCGATGGTGAGGAAGACATGATTGCAGCGCACAAGTGGTTCAACATCGCTGCTTTCAGAGGCTACGAAGTCGCTAAAGCCCGCCGTGAAGAAATCGCTTTGGAGATGACAAAGATGCAAATTGCCAAGGCACAACGCGCAGCCCGTGAGTGGTTGACACAACACTAACCCGCCATCCCTTCCTCCTCCCGGGATGGCATCGCGTGTTCCTGTTCTTTTAAGGAAATGAATGGGAACACGTTTGAAACAAACCGCATCAAAGAAATGCGGACTGAATGAGCCGAAACGGCCAAAACAAAAACAAGAGTGCGCAAAGCACCGACAATAAGAAGAATGCGGCAAACGCATCGAAATGGTGAGTTACCAACACCAGAACATGGATGGGAACCCATCCGCACGTTGAAGAGATACGGAAGTTGCTGAACAGGGGACGGGAAAGCAACTTCCGTTTTTCCTTTTAAACCTGATGTAAAATCAATTCGCCGTTTGACATTCCAGACAGCGCGGCGCAAACAACCGCTGATACTTGTGTTGGTGGAAGTTCAAGCATGGCATACCTGATTACCGGGGCGGCAGGATTTATCGGATTTCACGTTGCAAGTGCACTGTTGCAGGCTGGTGAAAGTGTAATCGGTATTGATGAAATCAATGATTACTACTCACCGGAGTTGAAAAAGTCCCGCCTCGATATCCTGAAGAATTTTGGTGAGAAATTCGAGTTCGGGCAGATTGACTTGTCTCAGG
>JBCCYR010000283.1:0-4354 GCA_039189355.1 Pseudomonadota bacterium | reverse complement strand
GTTTTATGTCACAACCTCCAGCTTGCCAGAGGAAACGGCAAAGTTTCGCAAGCATATTGAGGTGAAAGGATTTGACGTCATTGCGCCCTACAGGCCCTGCTTTGGTCAATCAGAGCCAGCAGAACACAAAAATACGCCGGAAGGCTACGCAAATGATTGTGTAGCCCTTATCAACGAACTTGGCGTCAGTGAGCTTCATATAGCCGGGCATCGTGAAGGCGGTATCTTTGCTGCAAAACTGGCCAGACGGATTGGGCCTGGAGCACTTAGTTTAACCATCATTAATACTGGCGCGCCTGTTACGGATTGGACAATTCTTCACAAAGGTTCTCTTGTTGCAAGACGTAGCCTCGTAACCGCCATCAAGGCACCAAAGGCACTCGAATTAGGGTATCGTCTCGCCGTCAGAATATTTAAGTCAGGACAAGCGGGTGAAAACAAAATTCTTGATGTTTTCTACTCTGGTTCGCCGATAGATGCCGCGACTTATCAAGATCCGGTCCTAAGAGAGGTAACCAGAAACAACATTGCTTTCTGTTTTCAAAGTTCAGATGACATCGTGGCAGACATTGCGCTTTGGGCAAGTGATTGGAGCGATGATCTGGACAATCTAAGCAGCGCAACAAAAGCTCTTTTCATCCATTCAGAAGAGCATGATTTTATGCTTGCGGATTGGGTTCGCAATCTCTGCCGGGATAATCCGAGACTGGATTGCAAGGTTATACCGCTTTCCGGTCAGACCATGCTTTATACCAACACGAAAAAGGTCACGGACTTGCTCGCAGTCCAAATTGATGCAGGTACCTGCGGAAAACCATAGTTTCGCATTTCCTTAATTTCTCTAGATTCCGGGAAAACTGGGATCGAGATATGTTAAAACGATGTTTGCTCATTGCATTTGCGCTCACCGCCGCATGTACCAGTGTTTTTGCTCAGGACGAAAATAGTGACGGTGCGGCGGGACGAACAATAATCGTGTTTGATGCATCTGGTTCCATGTGGGGGCAGATCAAAGGCAAAGCCAAAATATCGATTGCAAAAGAAACCTTTGCCAAACTTTTTGGCAGATTGAACGACAGTTCTGAAGTTGGTCTGGTCGCCTACGGTCATAATCGCAAAGGTGATTGCAATGACATAGAAACACTGGTTCCTGTTGGGCAAATTGCCAGTAATCGTGAAGCGTTGAAAGGCGCTGTTGACCGTCTAAGCCCGAAAGGAAAGACGCCTCTTTCGCGAGCTGTTCGCAAGGCTGCTGAAGCGCTTAGATATACTGAGGAAGCTGCAACAGTTGTTTTGGTCACCGATGGTATCGAAACCTGCAATGCAGACCCCTGTGCATTGGCAAATGAGCTTGCGCAAAGCGGTGTGCTTTTCAAAACCCATGTTGTTGGCTTTGGCCTGTCGGAGGATGAAGGCAGGCAGGTGGCGTGTTTGGCTGAAAACACAGGCGGTCTCTATTTGCCCGCAGGTGATGCAGATCAGTTGGCGGATGCTCTGGAACGCACTGTAGCTGTTCAGCAAGCCGAACCTGTGCCAAGCGAGCAGACGCTCTTTGATCCTGTTGATGCAACGATCAATTTCAGCCTTGTTGAGGGTGGTCCTATCATTGGGACCACAAGACCAGATAGTGTGAAATGGAAATTTGAAGGTCCGCTTGATAAAAATGGTCAGGGCCCTGAAATCATCTCTCCGGGCGGTCGCGAAGGCGGTCTGTTTCATACACTCAAGAGCGGCACATATCGCTTCACGACCAGTTTTACCAAATTTGACGGCGCAAACGAGACCTTGTTCGACATCGGAGCAACCGAGCAACAGGATGTGACGGTCTCCATCAATGGGGCGAAAGTGGAAGCATTTGCCGATATGTTTACCGCAGGCTCTGATAAAGATGCGCTCTTTAATCTGCGCTGGAGATTGACGCAAATCGAGACAGAAAAGATTGCTCTCGGCAATGGTAGCGCCTTTGATTTCTATATCCCTTCAGGCGAATATGAACTTGAAATCCAACCTTTAAATGGTGCCTATGGTGAGATCGAACCGATCACGTTCACGGCGCAGGCAGGCGATATCATTCCGGCAAGTTTTGTGCTCCCGCACAGCAGGGTAAATGTCCAGGTACTGGAAGCCGATGGTTCGGAAAACAAGGATATTCGTTACAACATTCGCATAGCAAAGCCGGATGGCTCGCCCGGCGACTATCACCGAAACGTGGCAGGCCCCAATCCAACGTTTGCCATGCCGGGATCATATATCCTTACAGTGGAAATGTGGGACGGTACCAAGCGTAAGGTGGAGCAGCCTCTGGAGGTTGGGTTTAGCGAGACGATTGAAAAGGTGGTCAAACTTCCATGATGTTAGTTGACCGCAATTTGTCAGGATCAGAGATTTCGGGCGAGTTTTGGGACCCGTTTGAAGGTAAGACCGATGTCCCGGTTGATGAGGTTTTTAACCGCTCGGCAAACGCCTATCTGCCCGGCTGGGTGTCAAAGCTGGAACCCTTTCTTCTGATAGCAGGCCTGGCTGGTTTTGTAATCGGCACGATCGGCAGTTTTTCCGATGATGACCTCTGGTCGTTCGCAGGATATGGCACTTTTGGCGGTAGCGTAGCGCTGATCCTGCTCATTAGCCACCTCACAGGCTCCGAGCAAAAATCTTTGCAATTGCTGAAAAATTCCGCGGACAGACTTGGATTTGCCGCGCGCGCTGAAATACCGAAAGCCCGTCTGGGTGAAATCAGATCCTGTCTGAAAGAGTTTTTTGTCCTTAAAGTCGCGTCAGCGATCCCTTTGGATATCTCGACTGAATTATGGGGGGTCAGCAAAAGCTCAAAGATTCCGCTTTGGATTGGCGTGTCACTGTTTCAAGCCGCAGCCGTGCTGGGAGGACCCAAAAACCTGTCACACGGTCGCCAGAAGAGCGCTTACGGCAAATGCTTGATGTTTATTGTCGGCTATCAGCTTTCTCGCAATACAGGCGTTCGCGTTCAGTTGTTTCCAGAAATTAAAACACCAATCGGCCCGCTGGACATAGACATTCAAACCGAGAGTGTGGAGTTCAACCGCAAATACAACATTCGTCTGCACAGTGATGAAAGCCAAGACGAGGCAAAGGCCATGAGTGCGCAGCTTTTGCAAACGCTTACACCCGCTTTTCAGGCAAAGCTGATTGATCTTGCAGATCGCTTTGCAACGCGAATTATCATTGATGGAAAAGCGGTGTTTTTTGCTGGCTACCACATTTTGATGAGCGATGATCAAGCTGAATTGGACACCATGCTCACAAGCATAATTACCGAACTTTCAGAAGCAGCCGTATCGTTCAAACGCTATGCTGAATAGGAGTTTCAGATGGAACTGATATTATTTGTTGCAATTATTATTGGTGGATATGTCTTTGTCTATAACGGCCTTGTGAAGGCCAAATTCAAAGTCGAGGAAGGCTGGTCGGGCATCACTGTCCAGCTCAAGCGCCGCCACGAGCTGGTGCCAAATCTTGTTTCAGCAGTGCGCTCCGCAATGGAGCATGAAACGGCCATTTTGGACGCAATTATTGACGCAAGGTTGAATGCACTTTCAGCCCTTGCGAAAGGTGATCATGGTGAGGTGAATGAAGCGGAAGCTGCACTAAGCAGCGCGCTTGGAAAATTTGTCGGCTACACGGAAGATAATCCGGAAGTCACAGCGACAGCCAATATTGGTCAGCTGCAAAGCCAGCTTGAAGAAACAGAAGACCAAATCTCCGCCGCGCGGCGGCTCTATAATGGCAATGTACAGGCCTACAATACCAAAGTCATGTCCATTCCCTGGAATTTCATCGCGTCGATGAAAGGCTTCAAAATAGAAGCCATGTACGATGTCAGCCCGGTTGAAATGAAGCAGATTTCAGCTGTGCCGAACATAACGCTCAGCTCTTGAATTCAGACCCGTTTGGAACCTGGAGAAAATCATGTCCTTGATCAAACCCATAATCGTCTCATTTGTTCTGACTTTGTTAAGCACAGCATTGAATGTGGCAGCGGCAGACACCTCGTATACTTATCGCATAACCGGTGGCAACGGCGTTTTTAACATGATGGGAATCCGGCAGAATACGCCAGTTGATCCAGGCGGGACGATCCGGTTTTCCAATACAAGCGCTCAGAATTATTCAGTTACCTTGCCGGAAATCACCCCGGAGCTGATCGAGCTTGTTTATTCCAACAATAGCTGGAAAGGGAAAATGAGTGTTTGGGGTGGTGAAGCCATGGAAACCTTCGTCACCGTTTTTGGAATTGGAACGCCCGATGCTGTGATGGAATTTAAAGGGACAGCACCCATGGGCACCTTACAGATGACCATGGAACTTGAGTTGGTTG
>JBCCYR010000282.1:0-4361 GCA_039189355.1 Pseudomonadota bacterium | reverse complement strand
TCCCCGGTTCCCTGGCGGGTCTACAAACTGGATAGCCAGACTTGCCGCAAACTGATGTCAGACATGCTGGTAGCGGGTGACATGACGAAAATACCCAACATGCTCGCGGCAGCACAGTTTCTGTTTCAGATAACATGGCTGCCGGACCCCGGAACAATCAAAGGCGATGTGACGGCGAAAGAAGGGCCGGTCTTTGAGGGTACCTTGCGGAACATGGAGCATATTGCAGCGGCATCAGCCTTCGTCCAGTCCCTGCTTCTGGCTACCGGGGATGCTGGATACAAAACATACTGGTCCAGCGGTGGGCCGTTGCGCGGGCCGGAACTGTTTGAGAAGATCGGTATCCCAACAACAGAATTGCTGCTCGGTTCTGTGTTCCTGTTTCCATCCGTTCTTGAAAACGCCGAAATCAAGCCGGGTGCCATGGCGGAAAAAAGAGGTACCTTAAATGACTGGTCGCGCTGGACAGAAATAACGTGAATAGACTTTTGTTATGGTGGTCTTAGAGTTTAAAAAGCATTAGATCGTAAGCATAATCCCAACCATGGAAAAAACGATGACAGATACCCGCACCGAAACCGACTCTTTTGGTCCACTCGAAGTTCCCAGTGACAAATATTACGGTGCGCAGACAGCGCGTTCCCTGATCAATTTTCCGATTGGAACAGAGACCATGCCGGTGCCGTTGGTCTCCGCACTTGGAGTTGTGAAGCAGGCAGCCGTGCGCGTGAACTTGGCAATGGGTATCATGCCGGAAGAGCTGGGCAAGGCAATTGAACAGGCTGCCGGTGAAGTGGTCGAAGGGAAACTTAATGACAATTTCCCGCTTTCTGTCTGGCAAACGGGTTCCGGTACCCAATCCAACATGAATACAAATGAAGTGGTTTCGAACCGGGCGATTGAAATTCTTGGGGGTGTGATCGGTTCAAAAGACCCGGTTCATCCCAATGACCATGTCAATATGGGCCAGTCTTCAAACGATACGTTCCCGACCGCAATGCACATTGCAGCGGCGCGGGAAATAAACGGTAGATTGTTGCCTGCTTTGAATCACTTGGCAGAAGCGGTTGAAGCAAAGTCAGAAGCTTTCAAGGATATTGTCAAAATTGGCAGAACTCACACGCAGGATGCGACCCCGCTTACGCTCGGGCAGGAGTTTTCCGGTTATGCAGCTCAACTGCGCAACGGCATCAAACGGATAGAGCAGGGGGTCGATGGTCTTTACGAACTTGCACAGGGCGGCACGGCTGTTGGAACAGGGTTGAACTCCAAGGTCGGGTTTGCAGAAGATTTCGCAGCCCAGGTTGCGGAGATTACGGGTCTTCCATTCCGGACCGCCCCTAACAAGTTCGAAGCGCTCGCGGCGAATGATGCCTATGTTTATGCGCACGGAGCCATCAATACCGTTGCCGCATCCCTGTTCAAGATTGCCAATGACCTGCGGTTTCTGGGTTCGGGTCCGCGTTCCGGCCTCGGGGAAATTTCACTTCCGGAGAATGAACCGGGTTCTTCTATCATGCCGGGCAAAGTCAATCCGACCCAATGTGAAGCGATGACCATGGTGTGCTGCCAGGTGATGGGTAACCAGACCACAATCAGCATGGCCGGCACGCAAGGGCATTTCGAGCTCAATGTTTACAAACCCGCAATGGCGAATGCGATGCTGCAGTCAATCCGTATCATGTCTGATGCTTGTGTCAGTTTTGCTGACAAATGCGTGGTGGGCATCGAGGCGAATGAGGAAAACATCAAGGCGCTGATGGAGCGCTCCCTGATGCTGGTGACTGCACTTGCTCCCACGATTGGGTATGACAATGCAACGACTATTGCAAAGACTGCACACAAGAACGGCACAACGCTGAAAGAAGAAGCAGTTGGTCTGGGCTTTGTGACGGAAGAAGAGTTCGATGCAGTGGTCCGGCCCGAACAGATGATCGGGCCGAAAGCATAGTTGCAGTCCTAAATCATTAAAGCTTTAATCAACTGTTTCACTTAATCGGAATGCATCGCTGATATCCTGAGTTAAATCAGGGATTTGGTTATGCGTCTCTTACAGACATTTTATTCGGACAGGCAGGGCAATGTTGCGATCATTGCTGCCATTCTGGTATTGCCGATGCTGATGCTCGCAGGTGTTGGCATAGAGTATTCCCGGATTTCAAGTGCGGAGAAAAACCTGCAAACAACCGTAGACAATGCGGCACTTGATGCGGCCAGACTTTTCCGCCTCGGTCCGAGAGCGGAACAGGAGCTGGCTGCTTTCATCAACGCAAACTCAGGCCGCAATACTGCGCAAGTTCGCATTCGTGTTCATCGCGACAAGTTGAGAATTGATGCCCGGGATGAAATTGATACACCGCTGCTAAGCACAATTGGAGAACCGAAAAGCGAAATAACGGCTTCGATCGAAGTCGATGGCAACACATCGACCGGAACGCAAAGGGACGCAGGCCAGCAGAGCAAGCCGAAACCGGACAACAAATCCAACACAAAACAAATAGCCCGTCTTCGCAAGATTGAAACCAGACTGAGGCAAAACCTGGATCAAGTGCGCAAGGCAGGCAGCCGCTTGCCAATCCAGACCAGTCAACGGCTGGAACGCAAATTGCGGGAACAGATAAGGGAAGTGCGCAGGAAAATCAGGCAGTTGCAAACAGCCTGATTGCCTAGCCGTAGGGGCCCTTCAATCCAAGTTTCTCAATCAGGCTGATGTAGCTGTTTGAGTTCTTCACCAGTTCTGCACCATAGCGCTCAACCAGTTCCGCACGGCGTTCAGGATCGGTGGTTGAAGAGATGGCTGCCCAATGTGCGGTGAGCATTTCCGCAGCATCGCGAATGGCGGTCAACGTCTCATCATCTGAAATGGCTGAACCAAGCTTGTTTGGTGTCACTTTACCAACACCATTGACGGTGACTGCTCCCGCATTTGTGTATCCTTCTGGCAGATCGCCTTTCAGGTTCATGACGGATTTGTACATGATACAATTCATGATCTGGTCGACGGCCTGTTTTGCACCTTCCACGCGGGAGACATGTTCCGTATCAGCCGCGGCATGCGGCAGCAGTTCGAGTTTTTCTGCATGTTTCTCCTGCAGGGCAAGATAAGGCACCATCGGCCCGGAAAGCTCTCCGGTTTCCGCGTTCTTGAACAGATCAGCATCAATGCCAGCATAACGGACTTTGCCTGACCCCAAAGCTGCATCGAGAGCTTCAGCATTCACCACTTCGCCACGGTCGTAATTGATGATGACGGCTCCGTCGTTCATGGCGTTTAATACGTCTGCGTTCACAACAGAATCGTTGGCGAACTTACCTGTATCCGCATTGAACGGGCCAAGGCCTGTGTGTGGCGAGAGAACATCAGCTCCGGTTGCTGCTTCAGCCGGTGATGCAGCATAAGTAAAGCCTTCTGCCTCAATCCAGTCTTTGTGATGCGGGCGGGCGTAGATGCGCACGTTCATGCCAAATGCTTTTGCAAGGCATGCAACTTCTCGGCCGATATTGCCGAAGCCGATTACGCCAATGGTCTTGCCCTCAATTTTTTCGGTCGGGAATTCGCAAAGGTTTTTTCCTGTGTCGAAATCACCTGCACAAGTGCGTGCATGAAGCGTTTCGACGTCAAGATCAGGCATGACTTTCAGCAGCGCTTTCATGGCCATTTGTGCAGTAGCCCGGCTGTTGAAGCTCGGTGTGTTCATCAACGGGGCTTCGCCGCCGTCACCATTCCCGCCACCCCAGGATGCAGATCCCATGTTGCCGGTTCCTGCACCAATGCGGACACCGCCTTCACAGAACTTTGAGTCCGCCGGCAGGAACGTTGCCGCGACAATGGTCGCGTCATACTGGCTATCTTTGGTGATTGGGAGAAGCTCCTCTTCGCGAGAGAGATCCGGCTGATAGAAGAAATGAATGCCGGGATTCAGTTCATCACCATTATGTAGTCCCTCGTGGAACACACCGCCCTTTTCTTCGACATCGGCTTTGACTTCAGAATGGTCCGGATTGCCGTTCGCATCGAATTTCAATCCAATCAGGTCTGCAACCAGAACCTTGTAAGCCTTGCTTTGATCATCCTTGCGTACGTGTTCCGTACTGCCACCTTCAGTTTCAAAGGCAACACCATGTTCTGCAAGCATTTCCTCGATGGTTACCAGTTTGGCTCGCAAATAACAGTATTTGAGGTTTTCAAGCAGGGCAGTGATATCCTCAACCGTCCGCATGCCGCCAATCCAGGCGCGGTAATCGCCCGGAGTGCCGGGGAAAGTGTTTACGTATCGCGCAACATCAAGGCCTGCTTCATATTCTCCATTGGGATGTGTGAGGCCTTCATAGCCCAGAAGTTGCTTTGATCGCGCGATAAG
>JBCCYR010000281.1:0-4365 GCA_039189355.1 Pseudomonadota bacterium | reverse complement strand
GTGACGATTTCCGGCCAGCAGATAACGGGCACATATGCAGACAATAGCGGGCGGTTCGCAACATTCGCTCCGGAAGATCCGCAACTGGTGAGCAAACTTGAAACTCGCGGCGTGGAAATCCAAGCTGCTCCTCCCAATGAAGGCTCTTCTGTTCTTGGATTCCTGATCAACTGGCTCCCGATGTTCATCATCCTGGGTGTGTGGATTTTCTTCATGCGCCAAATGCAGGGTTCAAATCGCGGTGCGATGGGCTTCGGGAAATCCAAAGCCAAAATGCTGACGGAAGCACAAGGCCGCGTGACATTTGAAGATGTTGCCGGCGTAGACGAGGCAAAGCAGGACCTCGAAGAAATTGTCGACTTTCTGCGCGATCCGCAAAAATATCAACGCCTTGGCGGCAAGATCCCGCATGGTGTTTTGCTCGTTGGTCCTCCGGGAACTGGTAAAACCCTGCTCGCACGTGCAGTGGCAGGGGAGGCAAATGTTCCGTTCTTTACAATTTCCGGTTCCGACTTTGTTGAGATGTTTGTCGGTGTTGGTGCGAGCCGTGTCCGTGACATGTTTGATCAGGCCAAGAAAAATGCCCCATGCATTATCTTCATTGACGAGATTGATGCGGTAGGCCGTCATCGTGGAGCAGGTCTTGGCGGCGGCAATGATGAACGTGAACAGACGCTCAACCAGCTTCTTGTCGAAATGGATGGTTTTGAAGCTAATGAAGGCATTATCCTTATTGCAGCAACCAACCGTCCGGACGTACTTGATCCCGCACTTCTGCGTCCAGGCCGCTTTGACCGTGAAGTCGTTGTTCCGAACCCGGATGTTTCGGGCCGTGAGAAAATCCTGAAAGTACACGCCCGCAAGGTTCCGCTTGCTGACAATGTGGACCTGAAAGTGCTTGCGCGTGGCACACCAGGTTTCTCTGGTGCTGATCTCATGAACCTTGTCAATGAGGCTGCCTTGATGGCTGCCCGTCGCAATCGTCGTCTTGTAACGCATCAGGAATTTGAAGATGCCAAGGACAAGGTCATGATGGGTGCTGAGCGCAAGACCATGGCTATGAGTGCTGAAGAGAAGGAACTCACTGCATATCACGAAGCAGGTCATGCTATCCTTGCGATGAATGTTCCGCAAACTGATCCGGTACACAAAGCCACCATCATTCCGCGTGGCCGGGCCTTGGGTATGGTCATGCAATTGCCTGAAGGTGACAAGTATTCGATGAACTATACGCAAATGACATCGCGTCTTGCGATCCTGATGGGCGGTCGGGTTGCCGAGGAAATCAAGTTCGGCAAAGACAGCATTACTTCAGGTGCAGCATCTGACATTCAGCAAGCAACCAAACTTGCGCGTGCGATGGTCACTGAATGGGGTTATTCGGACGAATTGGGTAAAGTGGCTTATGGCGAGAACCAGCAGGAAGTATTCCTCGGTCACTCGGTAGCGCAATCGAAAAACATTTCGGAAGAAACTGCCCAGAAGATCGATGAAGAAGTGCGTCAAATCATCGATACTGCATATGATACCGCAACGAAGATCATCAAAAAGAAGAAAAAAGACTGGGAAACATTGTCCCAGGCCCTTCTGGAATATGAGACATTGTCCGGTGACGAAATCACAGACCTGTTGAATGGCAAACCGCCAAACCGTGACGAAGATGCAGGCAAGCCGCCATCGCGGGGTTCTGCTGTTCCCACAGCAGGTGCGTCTTCAGGGAAAAAGGGTGAAGAACCCGATTCCGGTGATATGGAACCGCAGCCGACCTGATTTTGTATCAGACATGATATTAACCATAATGCCCGCATCTTATTTTTGGTGCGGGCATTTTAGCTTCAGAAGTGTTATAATTTGACACAGGATGTGAATCCGGATGGGGTTCATTTTGCGGTAAACAACCAAAAAATGCGGATTGATGGTTTGGGCAACAGACTATTCAAGGGGTTGAACAAATGCAGCGGAATTACTTTGGAACGGACGGTATCCGGGGAACAGCCAACTCTTTCCCGATGACAGCAGATATTGCGATGCGGGTTGGTATGGCTGCCGGTATTGCCTTTAGAAGGGGTGACCATCGCCACCGGGTTGTCATTGGCAAGGATACACGTCTTTCAGGTTACATGATTGAAAATGCCCTGGTCGCCGGTTTTACGGCTGCCGGAATGGATGTGTTTCTGCTTGGACCGGTGCCGACACCGGCAGTCGCCATGCTGACGCGTTCCATGCGCTCCGATATTGGTGTGATGATTTCTGCGTCCCATAATCAGTATAGAGACAATGGCATCAAGCTTTTCGGACCTGATGGCTTCAAGCTTTCCGACAAGATCGAAGCCAATATTGAATCGCTTTTGGAAGAAGACCTGAATTCAAAGCTTTCAGAAGCAAGTGACATTGGCCGGGCTACACGTGTGGAAGGCGTTCATGCGCGGTATATCGAATATGCAAAGAGAACCTTGCCTCGCAACCTTTCTCTTGAGGGTTTGCGCATCGTTATCGATTGTGCAAATGGAGCTGCATACAAAGTGGCGCCAGAGGCCCTGTGGGAACTGGGGGCGGATGTGGTGCCTATTGGTGTTAAGCCAAATGGCAAGAACATCAACGAGGATTGCGGTTCAACAAGCACGGGTGAATTGCGCAGAAAAGTTCAGGAGACGCGCGCAGACATCGGCATTGCCCTTGATGGGGATGCGGATCGCGTGATTGTGGTCGATGAAAACTCACGAATTATTGATGGTGACCAGATCATGGGCGTTGTTTCCGAATACTGGCACAAGTCAAACCGGCTGTCTGGTGGCGGGGTTGTAGCGACGGTCATGTCCAACTTGGGGCTGGAACGTTTCCTCAATGATCAGGGTCTCCAACTGGCCCGGACAAAAGTCGGGGACCGTTATGTTGTTGAGCACATGCGTGCAAACGGTTTTAACCTTGGCGGTGAGCAGTCAGGACACATGATCATGTCGGATTTTGCAACAACTGGTGATGGCTTGGTGGCAGCACTTCAGGTCCTTTCTGTTGTGCAGGCAACGAACAAGCCGGTGAGTGAAGTTTGCAAGAAGTTTGAGCCTGTGCCGCAGCTTCTGAAAAATGTCCGGTATACAAACGGCAAGCCGCTTGAAAATGACCGGGTGAAAGAGGCAGTGGCTGATGCAGAAAGCAGATTGGGCAACTCTGGCAGACTTGTTATCCGGGCGTCCGGTACGGAACCCTTGATACGCATCATGGCCGAGGGCGATGACGAGGTAATCATTCGAAGCGTAGTTGATGAAATTGCTTCCGTTGTTCATCAGGTAGCTGCCTGATCACAATGAATTTCTGACTGTATGAATAAAGCCCCGGAAGGGGCTTTTTTGTTGAGTCCATTTGCGGCTTTAGCTTTCATTTACCAGTACGGTTAACCTTAATGATTACAGTTAAGGCGGTTTTAACCATTCTGCTTCAATATCCTGATCACTGAAAAGTATTCAACGCGCCTCTATGGCGGAAATCAGGAAGGAAGTTGTAATGCGCAGCTTTAAATCATTGTCTCTTGTTGCTGCTGCACTCATGGCATCTACCGCTATGGTTCAGGCAGCGGATTTGATTCCAGATCCCGAACCCGAACTTCCACCGGAGGTTGTAACGCATGGCGTTGCCGGAGGCTGGTATATTCGCGGTGATATCGGGTATGCCGATATTGAAATTGAAGATGTTAGCTTCTTCCAGGGACCACTCCTTACAGGCTCTTTTGAACAGCATGAGCTGGATTCAACATGGTTTCTCCAAGGTGGTATTGGTTATCAGGTAACGGATTATCTTCGGGTTGATGCAACGTGGCGTTACTACGCATCATCTGATTTTGATGGTTCTTCAGCACCTGCCGGTTCTGTTTGTAATGGTGTTGTCCCAGTAGGTACCACCTGTGAATTTGACGACAATGGAGAGCTTGAATCACTCAACGTCCTTATGGCCAATGCCTATTGGGATTTAGGCACATATAACGGGTTCACACCATATGTGGGTGCCGGTATTGGCGGTGCACACGTTGAATATGGCGAGTTGTTCAACAACCAGATTTGTACACCGGCTGATCCGACTTGTGATGCGAACGACACCATTCACCCCGGTGAAGACCAGTGGCGATTTGCCTGGGCTGTTCATGCAGGCGCTTCATACGATATCGACTGCCGCTGGAAGGCAGATGCGGGTTACACCTATACCCGGATTGAAGGCGGCAAGATGTTCGGCTCCGGTGTATCAACGGTGACCGGTATTGCTGCTGGCGGTAACGGTTTTGATGATGGCATTGAGATTCATGCCGGATCGATCGGTCTGCGTTACCATCTTGATGACGGCGCTTGCCACACACCTCCACCACCGGTTGTTTAC
>JBCCYR010000280.1:0-4374 GCA_039189355.1 Pseudomonadota bacterium | reverse complement strand
TTTATGATTGCATTTGCGACACTTTCTGCCAATGTCGCTAACGCGATAGTATTGGGAGGCGTTGGCATGAACCATATGTCAGTGTTGGAGGAAAATATCGAACGGCCAGCTAATGTTGATTGCCGTTCTATCGTGTTTTTTCTGGTTCCGAATTTTTCGATGATCGCGTTCGCGACTGCGGTGGAACCGTTGCGAATAGCAAACCGGATGCTGGGCAGGGAATTCTATTCCTGGAGACTGGCATCCATGGACGGTTTACCGGTTACAGGCTCGAATGGTGTTGAGGTAGCTGTTGAAACCAGCCTCAAACAAGAGCGGGATTCCCTTGCGAGTTCCAGAAGACCTTCCAACATGTTTCTGTGTTCCGGGGTCAATGTTGAGCAGTCCGCCAACAAATCCCTGTTTGCATATATTCGAGAAAACAAGAATAGCGGTGTTGTTGTCGGTGGATTATGCACCGCCGCATTCCTGCTTGCAGCAGCCGGACTTTTGAAAGGCAAAAGATGCGCCATCCACTGGGAAAACCTGCCTGGCTTTGCCGAGCACTTCCCCGATGTGGACGTTTATGCAGATCTTTATGAAATGGATGGTAATACGTGGACTTGCGCCGGTGGCACGGCTGCGCTCGACATGATGCTTTCCATGATTGAAAGTGATCTGGGTGAAGATTTGGTCAACCGCGTTTGCGAACAGGCTCTTACCGACCGGGTTCGAAACCCCAATGACCGGCAGCGCCTGCCATTGCGTGCCCGCTTGGGCGTTCAGAACGCAAAGGTTCTTTCAATTATTGAATATATGGAAGCCAATATCGCGGAACCGCTCCAGCTTATTGAAATTGCCGATTTTGTAGGCCTTTCAAGACGCCAGATAGAGCGCCTTTTTCAACAGCATATGGGTAGGTCCCCTGCCCGCTATTATCTCGAGATTCGTCTGGACCGGGCAAGGCATCTTCTCATGCAGTCAACAATGCCCGTGGTGGATGTTGCGATTGCATGCGGGTTCGTATCCGCTTCCCATTTCTCGAAATGCTATCGCGAGATGTATGGAAAATCTCCGCTGCAGGAAAGAATGTAACAAGCTTTTATTGTCGCCGACTCAGTTTTCGTTTTGCCTGACAACAATAAAGTTTTGGACCGTAGACAATCCTGAATAAGAGTATTCGGGGCGTCCTGAATACCAAACTTGCGTTGACCGGCCACCATCCAGTGCAACCGCTGAATCACATCCGAAAAAGCCCCCCAGTTCCTTTTCCCGCAACATCCAGCCAGCCTCGTACAAACTCATGCCGGAACGCGTGACAAGCACAAAAATGACTTCTCCGCTTTTCATTTTGCACAGCAAGGTTCTGTGCTTGATTTCCCCAAGATTGCTGCCCATTGCCCATTTGCCACCAGGTTCAAGTATCATGGGCCTGGTTTGCATTATGTCATTTGAAGATTGGGGAATTCCGGAATGGGTAGGCAGAAGTTCAAGGCCAGTATCGTTGAAAAGGATCAAGCCGCCGGCTTCGCGCCAACCTTTTGATTTAACTTCCCCATTCAGTTTCAGATACCCGATCGAGTAAAGACTTCCATCTTCTGTTTGAGCAAAAAAACCTCCATTGAATGCCAATACGGCACCTTCCCTTTCCCCGATTGTTTCGACGCGGGAACCATTGCTCCTGTCCTGAAGAACGATGCTGAATGTAAATCTTTCAGGAGAGATTCTGTAAGAGGTTACAACCACGCCATCCTGGGTGATGGACCTTAAAACATCCAGACCTTCCTCAAGGCGCATCCAGCTACCCTGCATAAGGGACTGAACCACTTCCTGCGTGCGAAGCGGCACATCAGTTGCCTGTGACTGCGCAATTGTCGATCCGCAGAAAACAAACAAACAAGTGAACAATAAGATCAGCAGCCTTGCCAAAACAACACCGTAAGATGAACCCAGCCACTAAAAGGTTAGCGCCATCCGGTTAAGTCTACAAGCGATGGTTAGTATAGAATCACAATCAGGTGCAATGATGATTGGCGATTGGGCAACCATCAGATTATATAATAAGGAAAACTCTGGGCCGTTTGAAAAGTGTTTAGAACTTCAGGCCAACACGCGCTGAAAAGTAATCAAAAGTACCTTCAATGGGCGTGCCGTCATAGCCGTCATACCAGCTGTATGTGTATTGGGCACCGACAATAACCTTTTCATCAAGTACGAAATCAATACCGCCACCCACGATTGGCGTCCAGTCCTCAATACCGATGTTTACACGTGTGTATAAAGCACCACCGAATCCGTAGACTTGCGTAGCATCACCCAGAGCGTAACCCAGGCGTGCACGCAGGAAGTGACCATCCTCAATGAAAACCGGTATCGGCCCAATGCCTTCACCAATAAACTGGGTATCCAGATCAACATATTCATATTCTGCACCGAACACGAACTGGTCTTGCTGGATGGCCAGTCCGATAAAGGCTCCGGAAGTATTATTTTCACCTTCTGATACAAGCGGGATTGTCACACCTGGTGCGACCGGAAAAGCAGGATCATCATCTTCAGCGAACACATATCCTACGGTCCCACCGATATATATACCCGACCAGTCGAAACGTCCGGTGTCGAAATCAGTAACCAAAGGGTCAGTCAAGTCCGCCGCAAATGCAGGACAGGCCAAAAAGGCAGAAAGAATAGCTGTTGAAAATTTGGTTCGCATAACCAGTTCCTTAAAAACGTGCAAGAAAAAGGTATCAAATCATAGTAAACGAACGGTTAAACTGTTGATCCATATCAATAATATCACCTCAAGCCATAAGCTTTTCCAAATTGGCCGGAGCGTTGCCCTGATTTTGTATAAAATAGGAAAGATCGAGCTTTGAAAGCGGCTTGGCAAAGAAAAAGCCCTGACACTCATCGCACTTTATACTTTGCAGAAATTGCACTTGATCGTTCGTTTCTACGCCTTCAGCCGTAATACGGATACCAAGCTGCTCACCCAGTCCACTAATCATTTTGAGAATGGCCCGCGCGGCATGGTCATCGCTCGATGCCATGACAAACGACCGGTCTATTTTTATTTTGTCGAACGGGAATTTCAGAATATACGACAAACTAGAGTAACCAGTTCCGAAATCATCAAGAACAATCGCCACTCCAAGCTTCTTCAATGAATTCAGCAACTGCGCCGCCTCATCGGCGTTATTGATAAACAGGCTTTCTGTTATCTCCAACTCCAGACGATCAGGAGACAACCCGGTTCGTTGTAGCGCTTCCTTGGTGATCTTTACGATATCACTGCCAATAAGGTGCTGCGCCGACAGATTGATCGATATGCGCATGTCATTCGGCCAATCCATCGCAGTGGAACAAGCTTCTCCAATAGTCCAGTTTCCAATGTCCTGAATGAGAGACGTTTGCTCTGCAATTGGCATGAATTCGTCAGGTGAAATTCGTCCCCGGATCGGATGGTTCCAACGGATCAAAGCCTCCATTCCGACAGCAAGACCTGTGACCGTGGAAATGAGAGGCTGATAAAACAGTTCAAACTGCCCCTGATCTATCGCTTCGCGCAGCTCCAGTTCCAGCATGCGTTTTTCGCGCTGGTCAGCATCCATCTGGCTTTCAAAAAACCGAAAAACGCCGCGTCCATCAGCCTTCGAGCGATAAAGCGCTAGATCCGCATTTCGCAGCAACTGACTTGGACGCGTACCGTTCATCGGCGCAAGCGCAATGCCGATACTCACACCAATCGTGTGAAACTCGCCGTCAATTTCGTACTTCCGACTCACACTTTGGAGAAGCCGGGCTGCAAGTCTGGCAGCTGCTCCTGCATCACACTCGTTGCGCATAATAATCGCAAATTCATCGCCGCCCAAACGGGCAACAGAATCAGTTTCGCGTACACAAGCAAGAATTCGTTCACTCACAAGCCTTAGAAGCTTGTCGCCCACCATGTGTCCGCGCATGTCATTGACGAGCTTGAACTTGTCCAGATCAAGGAACATTAAAGTGAAGTTTGTTCCGTAACGCTCGAGCTTGGCGGTTTCGCGATCAATTTCTTCGGAAAAACGGGCACGGTTCATCAAACCGGTCAGTGGGTCGGAAAGAGCAAGCCTGCTTTTCTCCTCCTCTGCATTTCTTTCACCCGTCCGGTCCGAGATAAGAACGATATGGCCCGTAAACTGTTTGCTTACGTCTCTTGTGGGCAATGCGGCAATGCTCCAATGGGCAGTGTTTTCGGTCGGATTGAGTGACAGTTCAAACCCAATGAACACTTCCTGGCTCTCGACTTTCTTGCACAATAAAGAGAGCATACTCTCATCGACCGACAGTTTTCTGAGAATTTCTGCAAACGGTTGCCCATAAACTTGCTCCCGGTTCAATGAACATGCATCGAGA
>JBCCYR010000279.1:0-4394 GCA_039189355.1 Pseudomonadota bacterium | reverse complement strand
GGACAACCTCGCCACAACGAAAGCGGCACCCTATTTGAAGGGTTTGGCGCGTTGATGGAAGAGCAGGTGATTGTTCCCGGCTTCTTCATCATGATGCGCTGGCAAAGCCACAAGCATGTAATCGGTCAATCGCTTTCCTTTTTCCAGAATGATCTCGCGGGCCGGATCAGCCAGAAAGTGTTCCAGTCCGGCATGGCGACCGGCGACATGATGATCTCGCTGTTGCAGGTGATCTGGTTTGTGGTCGTTTATGCCTTCACGACTGCGGGCCTGCTCTTTGCCCTGGATTGGCAACTTGGGTTGGTAATTGCAATCTGGATTTTTCTGTTCTTCTGTATCGCCCGGCATTTTGTTCCGAGGGTCAGGGAACATGCCAGAATAACTGCTGAAACAGGCTCCGGAATTTCGGGCCGCATGGTGGACGGTTATGCCAACATCCAGACCGTCAAACTGCATGCGAGCGAAGCGGATGAAGATGACTGGGTGCTTCAGGCAACCAAAACCCATCAGACAGCGATTTTTGCCTTCACACGCGTTCTCACCTCCATGCGGGTGTCGCTTACCGTTACCAATGGCATTGTGATTTCTGCAATCGGATGGATTGCAATTGACCTGTGGCTTTCAGGGCAATCAACATTGGGTTCTGTTGCCTTTGTCATGGCGTTAACCTTGCGCCTGCACCTTCTTTCAAACCGCTTGCTGGGTAACCTCAATGGCTTTTTCCGTAATGTGGGTGTTACCCAGAACACGATGGGACTCGTCGCGCAGCCACACAGCATTCAGGACGCTTCGGGAGCGCCTGATCTGGAATTCAAGTCAGGCAATATCGAGTTTGAAAACGTTTCCTTCCACTACGACAAACTGGACGGTGTTCTGGAAAATGTTTCCCTGTCGGTAAAAGGTGGACAGAAAATTGGAATTGTGGGACCGTCAGGCAGCGGCAAAACCACGCTGGTGCACCTGCTCATGCGCTTTTTTGATCCTGATCGCGGGGTTATCCGGATTGACGGTCAGGATATCTCCGGGGTCACTCAGCAAAGTTTGCGGAAACAGTTTTCCTTTGTGCAACAGGATGTGCAGCTTTTCCATCGTTCTGTATTTGAAAACATCGCATATGGTGGTGCAGACGTTACCCACGAAGATGTGGAACATGCTGCAAAGCTTGCTGATGCACATGACTTCATTCTGGAGCTTGAGGACCGGGATGGGGCCAAGGGATATGATGCAAGGGTTGGCGAACGCGGCGTTAAGCTTTCCGGCGGACAACGGCAGCGGTTAGCGATTGCAAGAGCGTTGCTTAGGGACGCGCCGATTCTCGTGCTTGATGAGGCAACCAGTCAGCTGGATTCCCTGGTCGAAGCAATCATTCAGGACAATCTTCTGAAACAAATGCAGCAAAAAACCGTACTTGTTATTGCGCATCGGCTTTCGACAATTGTGCGAATGGACCGTATTGTTGTCATGAATGAGGGGAAAATCACCGCGCATGGAACACATGAAACATTGTTTGCACAGAACGGACTGTATGCGGAGATGTGGGAAAGGCAGTCCGGAAGTGTTGGAAACGGAGCCATTTCCACTTGACCGTTCGAAGTCTCTTTGCCAAAGGTCTTACATAAGTTTTTGTTCTGAAAATATTACATTTGATATTTGCCAATGAGTAGTCGTGCTGAACTGGAAAAGATGCTTTCACAGGTTGCGCTTGGCAATCGTGCAGATTTTCAACGGCTTTATGAGGCTACTTCAGCGAAACTTTTCGGCATCTGTCTACGTATCTTAATTAATAGAACAGATGCAGAGGAAGCCTTGCAGGAAGCTTATATCAAGATTTGGCGGTCAGCAGACAAGTTTGTTGCCGGTTCGGCCAGCCCGATTTCGTGGCTTGCGACAATTGCCCGTAACACGGCGATTGACCGTTATCGCAGCATGAAGCCGGAAAGTGCTGATATTTCCGAGGCTGAAGTCATGGCTGATGAAGCTCCGTCTCCCGAGGCAAATGCAATTCTCACCGACGATGTATCGCGTTTGAATGCTTGCATGGGAGAACTCAATGAGAAGCATGCAGACGCACTCAGGCAGGTTTACCTTGGAGGCTGGACATATGACGAGGCGTCGCAGAGACTTGATGTACCGTTGAACACGGTCAAAACCTGGATCAGAAGAAGTCTGATTAGTTTGAGAGAATGTCTGAACCGATGAGCAAGAACGCAAAACTGTCTGACAAGGATGGCTGGCTCGCAGCAGAATATGCTCTTGGTGTATTGGGCCGCGAGGATATGATTTCGGCTGAGCAAAGGGCTGGACGTGATCAGGCGTTCCGCACTGCAGTTGAAGGCTGGAATAATCAGCTTTCACCGATTCTTGATGACGTTGATGATGTTAAGCCTCCCGCTGCCATCTGGCAAAAAATCGAAAATGAGCTTCAACCGCCTGACCGTGTTATGGAACCAGCCTCAGATGGTATCGGGCTTTGGAAACTTGTGTCAGCTTTTACGTCTACTGTTGCAGTCGCCTGTGTCGGATTGCTGATGTATGTGACGGGTGGTGATTTTGCCGGAACCGAGATGGCAAATGTCCGTCAGGAGCTGGCATCTGCACAGCAGGAAAGCAATCAGAAAGCAACCGAGTTGCAGACTGCACAAAACGAGATTGAAAGTCTTGCCGGGCAATTAAATACATCCAATGAAACTCTTGTCGCAGAACGCGCCAAGACTGCTGAAGCCAACAGCCAGTTGACCAGTGTGCAGGAACAATTGTCGGCAGGCCAGTTGAGATTGGAGACTGTTCAGCAGGAACTTGAAACCACACAGGAGGCGCTCGAGGCCGCCAATACACAAGTCGCACTCGTCAATGAGCAGATCAGGGAAGCAAAACCGCTTGTTGCATCCCTCACACAAAGTGGAGATGCGCCGGCATTTGTTGCCCAGTATGATCCTTTGAAGCAAGCATTGCTGATACGGACACAGGTTTCGGACGAAGATGAAAAAGTGCCTGAAGTCTGGTTGATCCCTGCGCAGGGAGATCGCAAAGGCGATGTATTGTCCCTTGGTGTCATGGATGAAGCGGCACCGGATCAACTTCCGATCTCTGAAGATTTCGTCTCTCTGATCGGGGAAGGCGGCACTCTGGCGATTACGATGGAACCACCGGGCGGTGCACCAAACGGTGTTGCAACGGGACCGGTTATTGCGCTTGGAAAACTTCAGGCATTCTGATTTTTATGGTTACCGGTTAACCAAACCAAATTGTCGCATATCGTTTTTCAAAAAGTTTTGATTTAAAACCTGTTCAGATTCCGGAAACAAAATCACCATTTGTTGCGTGACTATACAAATGCGGTTTGGTTCCGGATGACGGTCAGGGAGGAGAGATTGATCAAAACGATCTCTTGGCCTCATCCAGCCGCGACGGATTAACATCCGTCGCGGCTTTTTTATTCAAAAATTCTGAAACAATTTCAGGTGCTGACCGTTACTAGGTCAACTGATCCGGAACAGTTCAATATCATGAGGCTGCACAAACGGCCCTTTCTCATTTTTACACATAAGGAGTTCGATATGAGCTATTCAAAATTCAGAAATTTCCTGTTTGCAGTTGCAACGGCATCTGCGGCAGCGGTTATCCCAGCACAGGCAAATACGCCAGGTACAGTTGTTGATATCGCTGTTGGTTCCCAAGACCATACAACCTTGGTTGCAGCAGTGCAGGCAGCAGGTCTTGTCGAAACCCTCTCAAGCGAGGGGAAATTCACTGTTTTTGCACCGACCAATGATGCATTTGCAAAGCTGCCGGAGGGAACAGTCGACACCCTTTTGAAGCCTGAAAACAAGGGTACTCTGACAAAAGTGCTTACCGCACATGTCGTCGCTGGTAATGTGACTGCAGGCGACCTTGTCGCCAAGATCAATGCCCATGGCGGTCGTTACAATTTCAACACTGTTAGCGGTGATGCGCTTACAGCCATGTTGAAAGGAAATCACGTATACATCTTTGATGAAAGCGGTGGTGCTGCTCTTGTGACAGCTGCTGACCTTCAAAGCGGCAACGGCATTGTACACGTTGTCAACGACGTTCTATTGCCACAATAATCCTCCCAAGATTTTCAGGATTTTTCCTGTCAGGCAAGACAGCAGACCGGCTTCTGAAAAGAAGCCGGTTTATTGCTGGAGTTCCTCCGCCAGCAATTCGAGTTCAAGCCATTCCTCCTCTTTTTCCGCCAACAATGTTTCACGTTTGGAGAGTTCACCTGCCCAGGCGTTGAACTTCTTCGGGTCTTCTTCGTAGAAGCCGGGTTTTGCCAAGGCTGACTTCAGTTTCCCGATTTCAAACTCTAGCCGTTCAATCTCTTCAGGCAGAGCCTTGAGCGCATGTTGCTGCTTGAAACTAAGTTTGTC